>CAYNKN010000427.1:0-2965 GCA_964397805.1 uncultured Chryseolinea sp.
TATTTCTTTTAACCTATCGCGTGCGGGCTATCAGGTAGCCAAGTATGTTCCGTATGGCCCGGTAAAATCTGTGATGCCCTACCTGTTACGGAGAGCCGCTGAGAATACCTCTGTAGCCGGACAGAGTAGTCGTGAATTAACGTTGATTAAAAAGGAGTTGAGGCGAAGAAGGAAAGGACATTAGTTTTTTATAAGTATTACCCTGCTAGTTGATTTTAGTGAGTCAGCACGCTATCATCGAAGAAAATATTGCATAAAGAAAAAATGCAACATGTAGGTGTTTTTAGTTGGTTATACTATAATTGCTGTCTTAGAAGCAATATTTCAACTAGTTATCAACCTTTATTAATACCATTATGCGACTAATTTTGTTATTCTGCTTTGTTATGTTTCCGGCTGTTTCATTTGCTCAATTTGGTGTAGCTTATCATCAGTCCGCAATTCCCTTTGTAAGTTTTAATTACGAGTTTAAAGAAAGACTACGACCTGAGCTGAGAATTTTAACGGATTCTTATTGGGATATTGAGTACCTGGAAGGGGTGGTTACTTATAACCTATTGGCAAAGTCTGATTACTCCTTTTATGTAGGAGGTGGTTTAAACATTTATTACGAAAGTTTAGTGTTTCCATTGGGTTTCAATTTTTATCCTTTTGATCGTAAGAACCTGGGGTTTCATATCGAATTAACACCTTTTGTTTCTGGGGATCCAATTTTGCGGGGAAGCTGGGGTATCCGGTATCGCTTCAAAAAGGAGTAGAGTCAGTATTTTATAATATCCTGAAGAGTTTTGATGATCATAGCCAGTTGATCTTTTTCAATGTTTCCCAATTTATGGATTAGTCTTTCTTTTGAAAGCGAACGTAAATGGAAGACTAGTATTTCAGATTCTTCTATTAACCCGTTGGTCTTAGATGGTTTTAAAATAGGATTACCTTTGTAGTGTTTAATCTTTGTTGTTAATGGAGCGGCAATCACCACATTCAAATGTTGATTGAGCAGATTTCCACTTATGATTACAACAGGACGTTTACCGGCTTGTTCACTACCTTTTATGGGGTTAAGATCAGTAAACCAGATTTCTCCTTGTTTCACTTTTCCAACTGATTCAGGTAATCTTCCATGCCTTCTTCAGCAAGAGTAAGTAAGTCTTTATCCATTGCTGCTTGCCTGTACGATTTACCATACTCTGCCTTTTCAAGGTGTTCAAGGTAAAGTCGCAGTGCATTTTCGATGAGTTTGTTTTTGGGGACAGATAATGACTTGGCCTTCTCTGCAAGTTGCTTTAATAGATTGTCGGGAAGGGTGCTAGTGAAGGTGGCCATATAGCTGATATTTATCTTTTGTAAATATAATTCATATTTACATGATAGGGTTTATCAGCCCGTTATTTCCCTTATTTTTGCAGAAAAAAATACTTTAATGCAATTAAGCGAACAGGAGATCATCCGCAGGAAAACGCTGGAGGAATTTGAAAAACTGGGCATTAATCCCTACCCGGCAGAACTTTATGATGTGAACGCATCGGCTGCCGAAATTCTGGAAAACTACGAGCGTCAAAAAAGTGATTACCGTCAAATTTCCATAGCGGGCCGTATCATGAGCCGCAGGATCATGGGAAACGCTTCGTTTGCCGAATTGCAAGATGAAACCGGGCGCATTCAAATTTATATCCGCAGAGACGACATCTGCCCTGACGAAGATAAATCGCTTTACAACACCGTATTTAAAAAGCTGCTCGATATTGGCGATATCATTGGGGTGAAGGGTTATGGCTTTACTACCCAAACCGGAGAAATATCTATTCATGTAACCCATTTAACGGTACTATCAAAGTCGCTTAGACCACTGCCGGTAGTAAAAGAAACTGAAGATGAACACGGAGTTGTTCATCGTCACGATGCTTTCACGGATCCGGAGCAACGTTACCGCATGCGCTATGTTGACTTAATTGTTAACCCGCAAGTTCGAGACACCTTTGCGAAGCGAACTAAGTTGGTAAACTCTATGCGGTATTACCTCAACGATAAAGGATACCTTGAAGTAGAAACACCTATCCTTCAACCCCTATATGGTGGTGCCGCTGCCCGACCTTTTAAAACACATCACAATACGTTAGACATGACACTCTATTTGCGTATTGCCAATGAGTTGTACCTAAAGCGATTAATTGTCGGTGGTTTTTTAGGTGTATACGAATTCTCTAAAGATTTCCGCAATGAAGGTATGTCGCGATTTCACAATCCGGAGTTTACCCAAATTGAATTGTATGTGGCCTACAAAGATTACTACTGGATGATGGATTTAGTAGAGGAGATGGTAGAGAAAGTAGCGCTCGATTTGCATGGCACTACCCAAGTAACCGTGGGTGATAAGGTAATTGATTTTAAAAGACCTTGGAAACGGTATACTATGTTTGAGGCTATTCAACATTTTACAGGTATTGATATTTCAGAAATGAATGAAGAGCAACTTCGCGATACCTGTAAACAACTTCATGTGCCTATGGATAATACCATGGCAAAAGGTAAACTGATCGACCAACTATTTGGTGAGAAGTGTGAACCCAATTTAATTCAACCAACTTTTATTACCGACTATCCAATTGAGATGTCGCCATTGGCCAAGAAGCATCGAAGCAAACCTGGATTGGTCGAGCGTTTTGAAGCGATTTGTAACAGCAAAGAAATTGCAAACGCGTTTAGTGAATTAAATGATCCGATTGATCAGCGTAATCGTTTCGAAGAACAGTTGGAGTTAGGTAAGCGTGGTGATGAAGAAGCAATGACATTGGATGAAGACTTTTTGCGCGCGTTAGAGTTTGGTATGCCACCCACTGCAGGATTGGGTATTGGTATCGATAGGTTGGCCATGATTATGACGAACTCACCTTCTATTCAAGATGTACTGTTTTTTCCGCAGATGAAACCGGAGAAACAGGCTACACAACTAACGGAAAGAGATTTT
>CAYNKN010000428.1:0-1259 GCA_964397805.1 uncultured Chryseolinea sp.
AAAATCACGGTAAAGAAGAAATGCGGGCACGCGATTTATTCTATGCGATGTGGATTCCTGATCTCTTTATGCAACGTGTAGAGAACAACGAAATGTGGTCACTCTTCTGCCCCAACGAAGCACCTGGTTTAGCCGAAGTGTGGGGTGAAGAGTTTGAACGTCTTTACGATAAGTATGAAAAAGAAGGTAAGGCACGCAAGCAAATAAAAGCACAAGACTTGTGGTTTGAAATCTTAGAATCACAGATCGAAACCGGTACTCCCTATATTTTGTATAAAGATGCTGCGAACAGAAAATCGAATCAGAAAAATTTAGGTACGATCAAGTCAAGTAACTTATGTACTGAAATTATTGAGTACACAGCTCCTGATGAAGTAGCTGTGTGTAATTTGGCTTCAATTGCACTCCCGAAACTTATTACCGAAGAAGGTGTATTTGATCATCATAAATTATATGAGATCACGAAAGTTGCTACCCGCAACCTTAATAAAGTAATCGACATCAATTACTACCCGGTTATTGAAGCACGCAATTCAAACATGCGTCATCGTCCGATTGGGTTAGGTATTCAAGGCTTAGCCGATGTGTTTATGCTTTTGCGCATGCCTTTCGACTCAGAAGAAGCACGCAGATTAAACGAAGATATCTTTGAAACTATTTATTACGGAGCTATGGAAGCCTCTATGGAGCTTTCACAACTTCATGGCCCGTATGAAACCTTCAAAGGATCTCCCGTATCAAAAGGTATTTTTCAATTTGATATGTGGGGCGTTACACCAAAGAGCGGGCGTTGGAATTGGGAACAATTGAAACAAGATGTTAAAAAGCACGGTGTTAGAAACTCGCTGTTACTTGCACCTATGCCTACAGCATCTACTTCGCAGATACTTGGTAATAACGAATGCTTCGAGCCATATACATCAAACATCTACACCCGCAGAACGCTTTCTGGTGAGTTCATTATAGTTAATAAACACTTGATGACAGACCTGATGAAAAGTGGATTGTGGAGTGAGAACATGCGTCAAAAATTAATTGGTGCTAACGGTTCTGTTCAAGATATTGCCGAAATACCACAGCACTTAAAAGACATCTACAAAACTGTTTGGGAGATTTCTCAGAAATCAATCATCGATATGTCTGCTGATCGTGGTGCCTACATTTGCCAGTCGCAAAGTCTTAACATACATATTACCAATCCTAATTTTGGTAAACTTACTTCTATGCACTTTTATGCTTGGAAGAAGGGACTTAAAACT
>CAYNKN010000428.1:1269-2952 GCA_964397805.1 uncultured Chryseolinea sp.
AACAGGTATGTACTACTTGCGTTCAACTGCAGCCGCTGATGCCATTAAATTCACGCACGACAAAAGTGCTGCGCTGCAGCCTGCGGCAGAAGCACTTAGTGTAGTAGCTGAACCTGCAGTAGTTGTAGGAGCAGAAACGCAACAAGCACTAGTCTATAACAAACCTGTTGACTATGATCAAAAAATGTCTGACATGGCTTGTTCGTTAGACAATCCCGATGCCTGTGAAGCGTGTGGTAGCTAGTCCAATAAATTTTAAGACATAAAAAAATAAGCCCGATTCATCATCGGGCTTATTTTTTTATACGCTGTATTTCCCTGCTAAAGTGCGCCTTCTATTATTTCCTCAACAATAGCCGGATCAAGAAGAGTGGTGGTGTCGCCTAGGTTTGTAGTATCACCCTCTGCTATTTTACGCAAAATTCTACGCATGATTTTTCCTGAACGCGTTTTTGGAAGTCCGCTAACAAACTGAATTTTATCGGGTTTCGCGATAGGACCAATTACAGTTGAAACTGTGTCTCGAATTTCTGCACGTAACTGCTCTTCTTCCGTTGGCTTGTCATAACAAATTACAAAAGCATAAATACCTTGTCCTTTAATATCATGTGGGTAACCTACCACAGCCGTTTCGCATACCGCTGCATGTTCATCGATAGCACTCTCTACTTCGGCCGTACCCATATTATGCCCAGAGACAATAATAATATCGTCTACCCTTCCCGTTATTCGATAGTATCCGTCCTCATCGCATTTACATCCATCACCGGTAAAATACTTTCCAGGAAACGTTGAGAAATAGGTATCGCGAAATCGTTGATGGTCGCCATAAATTGTACGTGCCATAGCCGGCCAAGGGAACTTAATAGTTAACCTACCCTCTACACCATTAGCAGTTACCTCATTTCCGTTTTCATCCATAATGGCTGGCTGAACTCCCGGTAAAGGTAAGGTAGCGAATGCCGGTTTTGTTTTTGTAACGTGTGCTATAGGCGCAATCATAAAACCGCCCGTTTCTGTTTGCCACCACGTATCTATAATCGGGCAGTTACCCTTGCCAATATTTTTATCATACCAATGCCACGCTTCTTCATTAATGGGTTCACCTACTGTTCCTAATATTTTTAACGAAGAGAGATCACATGCTTCAACAAACGAAAGAGGTGCCTTCTCTAGTGATCGAATAGCCGTTGGTGCTGTGTAAAAAATGTTAACACGATGCTTTTCAATAATCTTCCAAAAGCGCCCCATATCGGGCCATGAAGGGATACCCTCAAACATAACTGTGGTGGCGCCTGCACTTAATGGTCCATACAAAATGTAGGAGTGCCCGGTAACCCAACCCACATCTGCTGTACACCAATAAACTCCTCCTTTTGGTTTTTTTTCAACATCTAGTGATGAGTCATACTGAAAAGCTGTTCGGAATGTATAGTTTGTGTAGACCATATACCCACCACATGTGTGCACCATTCCTTTTGGTTTTCCGGTAGAGCCGGAAGTATACAGAATAAACAAAAGGTCTTCAGAATCCATTGCTTTAGCAGGACATAGTACATCTGCGTTCTTCATTTCATCATGCCACCATACATCGCGATTAGTTTTCATTGATATAACTTTGCCGGTGCGCTTCAGTACAATTACCTTTTTTACATCGGGGCATTTTTCGAGTGCTTCATCAAC
>CAYNKN010000429.1:0-2950 GCA_964397805.1 uncultured Chryseolinea sp.
TTCTTTTATTTTTACGTGAACATTAATAGTATCACCAGGCTTGAAATCTGGACGATTTTCACGGGCTTTTGCGGCTTCTTGTTCTACTAATTTAATCAGATCTGCCATAACTCGATGGTTTTGAAAATTGGATTGCAAATGTAGGGAAAGAATTGAGAATTAGGAACTCTGCTACCGGAATTTGTTCATTTTCTAGTAATCTGCTTAGGAAAGTAAATCCGGACGTCTTTCTGCGGTTCTTTCTACTGATTTATTTGTACGCCATTGTTCTATTTTACCTTGATGCCCCGACAAAAGCACTTCGGGAACCTTCCAACCCTTGTATTCGGCTGGTCTGGTATAAACAGGGGGAGCGATCAGATTATCTTGAAAGGAATCGCTTAGTGCGGAGGTCTCATCGGATAGTACGCCTGGTATGAGTCGGATAATGGCATCCGCAACCACGGCAGCTGCCAGTTCGCCACCCGAGAGTACATAGTCGCCAATACTGATTTCGCGTGTAACCAGATGCTCCCGTACGCGTTCGTCTACTCCTTTATAATGACCACACAGGAGTATGAGATTTTTTTTGAGACTGAGGGCATTTGCTAAAGGCTGATTTAACTTCTCCCCATCGGGGCTCATGTAAATAATGTCATCATACGCTCTTTTTGATTTGAGGTCTTGAATACAATTATCGATAGGCTCAACCATCATCACCATGCCCGCTCCACCGCCAAATGCGTAATCATCAATGGTGCGGTGCTTATTCGTAGAATATGTTCGGAGGTCAATAATATTAACTGAAACCAAGCCTTTGGTTTGTGCTCGTTTTAGAATAGAGTCAGCAAACGGACTTTCCAGCAGTTTAGGTAAGCAGGTTATGATATCGATGTGCATACTCAAATATCCAAAAATCCATCGGGAAGATTGACGGCAATGTGTCTTTTGCTTTTTGTGATCTGGGTTATAAACGGACTGTTTACAGGTACCAGTACTTCCTTGCCAGCGTAATCAATCACCAATAATTTATTCGGGCCGGCTTGCATGATTTCTATTACTTTACCCAACGCTCCTGCTTCTTGATCGGTGACCTCAAACCCAATAATCTCATCTAAATGAAAATCATCGTGCTCCGGTTTAGGTCGCATGGCTTTTGGCAAGTATATAGATGCTTTCGAAAGGGAAGCAGCCTCCTCTATTGAATTCACTTCATCAAATTTCACAAAGGCTTTTGCGCCTTTTTGAGAAATGCTTTCAATAAAATACGGAATCAGCCGACCCTCTCTTTCCAAAAAAACTGATTGGACAGTTTCAAAATCTGCTGGGGCTTCTGCATCAATCGCCAGGGTAACCTCACCCTTTAATCCGTGCGGTTTAAGTATAAAACCTACTTTAAAGCAAGACGATATGTCCATACAACTAGATGTTAAATGAAAATGCCAATGCGGATATCGCATTGGCATTGATTCATGATAATACTAAAAGAATTAAGCTTCTGCTTCAGTTGTTTCAGCTGCGGGAGCTTCACCTTCTGCAGGCGCTTCCTCAGGTGTTTCAACAACGGCTACAACCTCAGCTTTCTTACGAATAGCCTCGGCACGAGCTTCCTTAATTTTTGTTTCGGCTTCCTTACGTGCTTTTGCAGCGGCTTGTTTAGAATCAGAAAGTTTGCTGATTTTAGATTGCTCTTTAGCTTCTTTCGCATTAACCCATTCGGCTAATTTTGAATCTGCTTGCTCTTGCGAAAAAGCACCTTTAATAACACCAATCTGAAGGTGTTTTCTCATTAAAATCCCACGGTGCGAAAGCATAGCTTTAACCGTATCAGTGGGTTGTGCACCATTCATTAACCAAGTAAATGCCTTGTCATCGTTAATGTCAATAGTAGCAGGATTGGTTAGGGGATTATAAACCCCAATTTTTTCAATAAAGCGACCATCACGTGGTGCTCTGGCGTCAGCAACGACTACATCGTACATCGCCAGTTTCTTGCGGCCTCTGCGGGCCAATCTAATTTTAACCATTACTTGTTAAGTTTTTAAGGTTGGAACTCGTCCTAAATTTTAAAGGTTGCAAAGGTAACGCATTTTTTCTTTTTGACAATTGAATTACTCAAACTGGCTTAAAGAAATGATAATCAATAATATTTGTATAAGCGATTATTCAATTTTTATATCTTATCCTACTTCTATACATTTGTTGGCTGTCAAAAAATAAACATGAATAATTACTCGTACATATCCAATGCAGATGTTGGTTATATAGACCAACTTTATCAGGCTTTTAAACAAGACCCCAACGCTGTCGATCAATCTTGGCAGAAATTTTTTGAAGGGTATGATTTTTCCGTTCAGCGATATGGCGAAAATGGCCACGTTTCTGGTGAAGATACACTTTCGATTAAGGAGACACAGGTACGAAACCTGATATTTGTTTATCGCTCCTTTGGACATTTAAAATCGAATACTAACCCGGTGCGCGAGCGCAGGAATCACAATGTAAATTTTGATCATAAAAGTGTTGGTCTTACCGATGCTGATTTAGATACGGAGTTTGATGTAAGCGCAGAGATTGGCATGGGCAAAGCCAAGCTGAGCCAAATTATTGAAAAGCTAAAAACCGTTTATCTGGGGCCGATAGGGTATGAGTATAACTTTATTCGCAACGATGAAATACGTCAGTGGTTTTTTCAAAAATGTGAGAACGAATACTATACCTATAATCCGAACCTTGACGAGAAAAAGCGAATTCTTTCTAAACTGAACGAAGCGGTTGTTTTTGAAAATTTTCTGCACACCAAATTTCTGGGCCAAAAGCGATTTTCATTAGAGGGGGGAGAAACCACAATACCGGCACTCCAAACTATTATCAACAAAGCTGCAGAGTTAGAAGTAAAGGAAGTTGTTATTGGTATGGCGCATCGTGGCCGACTGAATGTACTTTCTAACATCCTCGGAAAAACCTACGA
>CAYNKN010000430.1:0-2939 GCA_964397805.1 uncultured Chryseolinea sp.
TTGCTCTAAAATAGTGATGGCCAAGTTATCTGTATAAACTAAATCATCGGGGTTACCCGATGTGCACACCCACCGAAAGGGGCCAAATCCTAAATCAAAACACATGGGTCCCATAATATCCTGTACATATGAAGGGTAACGAAAATCAATACCATCCGCTTCCATTACTTCTGCTTTCGCGCGCGATGCTTCTAATAAAAAAGCATTTCCATAATCAAAAAAATAAGTACCCCTAGATGTATGCCCGTTAATCGCCAATGTTTGTCTACGCAACGATTCCTTTACTTTTTCTTTAAAGACTTCCGGATTGTTAGCCATCAGCGAATTCGACTCATCCATTGTTAGTCCTACTGGATAATAGCCACCAGCCCAAGGGTTGTGAAGCGATGTTTGATCTGACCCTAAATCAACAAAAACATCGGCTTTTAAAAATTGCTCCCATACTTCAACCACATTACCTAAGTACGCGATAGAAACAACCTCCTTGTTTTGTTTTGCTTGGCGAACTCGTATAACAAGATCCTGCATCTCGATGATTATCTCATCTACCCATCCTTGCGCATATCGCTTTCGAATTGCAACCTCATTTACTTCGGCTACTACAGAAATACATCCTGCAATTTTTCCTGCCTTGGGTTGCGCGCCACTCATACCACCCATACCCGAGGTAAGAAAAATTTTTCCCCTTAAATCTTCACCCTGCTTACTTATTTTTCTACCCGCGTTTAAAATGGTGATAGTTGTTCCGTGTACAATACCTTGTGGTCCAATGTACATATACGATCCGGCTGTCATTTGTCCGTATTGTGTTACACCCAAGGCATTAAACTTTTCCCAGTCATCTGGTTTAGAGTAATTCGGAATCATCATACCATTAGTAATAACCACACGGGGTGCTTCTTTAGAAGATGGAAATAAACCCATTGGATGCCCCGAATACATATGCAAAGTCTGCTCGTCCGTCATGGAGGCGAGGTACTGCATGGTAAGTAAGTATTGTGCCCAGTTTTGAAATACTGCTCCATTACCGCCATAAGTAATTAACTCATGCGGATGTTGTGCCACATCCGGATCAAGGTTATTCTGAATCATAAGCATGATGGCTGCAGCCTGTTTACAGCGGTAGGGATAGGCATCTATCGGTCGGGCTTTCATAGTATAAGTCGGACGAAATCGATACATGTAAATTCGTCCATAGGTAACCAACTCCTGATAAAATTCAGGTGCCAATACGGTATGATGTGCCGTATCAAAATAGCGCAACGCATTTCGAACAGCTAATTTTTTCTCTGATGGCGATAAAATATCCTTTCGTTTAGGGGCGTGACTTACCGATTTATCGAAGGGTAATAAGGTGGGTAGCTCATTGGGTATTCCAGCCAGAATTTGCTCCTTAAAAGTTTTATCATCCATATTTATTACCGATTAAAATCGCCTGCTGAAAAATTGGCCTTGGTGTATTGATATCCGATATCAAATAATTGTTTTGCCTTACTCATATCGAAACCACTAACCTTTCCTACCTCAGGTGGTTCAATCAGTACATCGCACATACTTTTGCTAATAATCGTATTGCCATGAATCGCCATGAGTAAACTTCGCTCGATAACCGACCTGAAATTCTTAACATCGAACTCTGAACTAATGTAATTGCAATGCGACCCGATTAACAGATCACATTGACTGCGGATAGGTTTAGCCGGAAGATTATCTAAAATACCGCCATCAACATATAACCCATCATTCAACTTAACCGGATTGAAAACAGCAGGAACACAACACGAAGCTTTAATGGTTTGTATTAACTCACCCGTTGAAAAGTAGTGTATCTTCCCCTCTTTCATTTCTGTAGCAGCAATGGTCATGGGTATTTTAAGTGCACTAAAATCATTCTCGGGTATGTACTTAAGCAAGACTTGCTGAAGTCCATCTAAGTTTAGCAGACCAGTCCACGCCCAGGCTGGACGCACAGATTTAAAAAAGCTGGTACTTACAATCATCTCTAGTATTCTATCTGGGCTATACCCGTACGAATACAATGCACCTACGATCGAACCTGCGCTTGTTCCGGCAATGCACGAAAGCGTAACGCCAAACTCATCGAGTGCTTTAAGTATACCAACATGCGAAATTCCCCTCGCTCCTCCCCCGGATAATACAATTCCAATTTTCATTCGTTGCTTTTAATTTTTATCAAATGGAATAATCCGGATATCGTTTATAAAATAGTATCGTGAAAATTTTATTCTACCCGGTTATTTCAGACAGTTTAAAGGTACGATCAATCCGCACTCCCTTTTCAGTATGTTTTACCGTACAGCATTCATGAATCGGATCATGCTCTAAAAAAAGAATGTATTGTTGATCGGCCGCTTCTGTTAGAAATGCTGATTTTTCCTCCATCGTTAATAACGGACGGGTGTCATATCCCATCACATAAGGCAATGGAATGTGACCAACAGAAGGAAGTAAATCGGCCATAAAACAAATGGTGTAATCCTTATACTTAATCTTAGGAATCATCATTTTGTCGGTATGCCCCGAACAATAAAGAATATCAAAAGCAGAAAACGTGGTAGATGAATCTATAAACTTTAATTGCCCGCTTTGTTGCATCGGCAAAATATTCTCGGCTAAAAAACTTGCCTTTTCGCGTGGATTAGGTTTTGTTGCCCAATCCCAATGTTCTGCATTCGACCAGTAAGTTGCATTGTTAAAGGCTGGCACTAGTTTATGTCCATCGTAACGAATACCACCACCACAATGATCAAAATGAAGATGTGTTAAAAACATATCGGTTACATCGTGCTCATTAAAACCGAGTTCATGTAATGATTTCTCTAAACTTGCATCACCATGCAAATCATAATGACTTAAAAATTTTGCATTCTGTTTGTTACCAATACCATTATCAATCAGGATTAATTGATCACCCTCTT
>CAYNKN010000431.1:0-2932 GCA_964397805.1 uncultured Chryseolinea sp.
ACATAATCGTAACGGAAACCATCGAGTGAAATGAGAATTACATACGGAGTTTGTTGTTGGGCGCTACTGATTTGGACAGAGCAAAACAGTATGGTGATAATTAAAAATAATTTCTTCACTTACTCTATAGAAATGATGTTACCAATATACTTTTTTGAATTGCTTTTACACGGATAAAGTGGATGAACGCACTATTTTTCTTTTCTGCGGACAATGTATACTACGCCCGCACGGATGGCAAACTCTCCGTAAAAATAGAAATCACCAACTGCTTCAAATTTCCAATTTTCTAAAATCGGTTTCGACCAACCGAGTCCGATATTAAGGTCGTTTTCACCAACGAGCACACGTATGCGTGTAAAGAAATTTTCAGCCGGATACCAACGTCCGCCTAAGGCTAAGCTTACACTTTCTCCTGTCCACACTTCTACACCCACTGTTGCACTTATCTCTGAGGTGAACAGGTATTGTGCCTCGGCACCAACTTGGATTTTCCTTACAAATCCATAATTATCAGTTTTAATTAAGTCTAATGAGCTGCCTAGTAATAAATCGCGCGCTTTTTGAGCTGATGCGGCAGCGCTAGTTAAGACTATTAATATGAAGAGTGAATAGCGCATTTTTTTTACTCTGTAGAGCAAGCAAAACTGTTTATCGATTTGATGCTGTGTAAAAGTGGGTTCATGTTAAGGGGGCTAAATAACAGTTACTTACTTTCTATTAATTTTTGCAATGCCAAATATTCATCGCGTAATTTAGCGGCCTCCATAAATTCTAATTCTTTTGCGGCTTTCTCCATGGCTTTACGCGTTCGCTCGATCATTTTTTGCAAATCATCTTTGCTTAAATAGGCTGTTACCGGATCGGCTGCAAGCGAAGGCTCTTCGCTTTCGACATAATAATTCTTGGTGGATTTTTTCGAATCGGCAACTTTGGTTTGTCCCAGAATTGATTCTTTTGATTTTATCACTGTTCGAGGCGTAATACCGTGCTGTATATTATACTCAATTTGAATGTTACGTCTTCTGTTGGTTTCGTCAATCGCTTGTTGCATCGATTCTGTAATGGAATCGGCATACATAATAACTCTTCCATTTACATTGCGGGCAGCTCTTCCGATAGTTTGCACCAGCGATCGTTGATTACGAAGAAACCCTTCTTTATCGGCATCGAGAATTGCGACTAACGATACTTCGGGTAAATCGAGTCCTTCGCGTAATAAGTTAACACCTACCAATACATCAAATACACCTAATCGCAACTCACGCAAAATTTCTACGCGGTCTAATGTTTTTACTTCCGAATGAATGTAACGACACTTCACACCTACGCGATCCATGTACTTAGTTAACTCTTCGGCCATTCGTTTGGTGAGTGTGGTAACCAGCACACGTTCTTGATTTTTGATGCGCTCATCAATCTCCTCTAGCAGATCATCAATTTGATTTTTACTCGGGCGAACATCAATTTCAGGATCAAGCAATCCGGTAGGACGAATAATTTGCTCGACTACTACACCTTCTGATTTGCGTAACTCATACTCCGATGGCGTGGCACTTACATAAACCACTTGATTCATTAAGCTTTCGAATTCATTAAATGTAAGTGGGCGATTGTCTAACGCAGAGGGTAAGCGAAATCCGTAATCAACCAAATTTACTTTTCGTGATCGATCGCCACCCCACATGGCACGAACTTGAGGAACAGTAACATGACTCTCGTCAATAACCAGCAGAAAATCATCTGGAAAATAATCGATTAAACAAAATGGACGAGCACCCGGTTGGCGTCCATCAAAGTAGCGTGAATAATTTTCGATACCTGAACAATAACCCAGTTCACGCATCATTTCAATATCAAACTCGGTTCGTTCTTTTAAACGCTTGGCTTCTAAGTGTCGCAGTTCAGATTCAAACATCTTTACCTGCGCCACCATGTCGTCTTGTATTTCGCGAATGGCTTGGTGCAAACTTTCTTTACCGGTAACAAAGAGATTGGCCGGAAAGATAGTAATGAGTTTTTCATCGGATAATTTTTTACCACTGATGGGATCAATCCGTTGTATGGATTCAATCTCATCGCCCCAAAAATAGATGCGTATAGCATAATCGGCATAAGCTAAAAATACATCCACGGTATCGCCTTTTACACGAAATGTACCTCGTTTAAATTCTGCTTCGGTTCGGTTATAGAGAATATCTACCAAAGCAAAGAGTAACTTATTACGGACAATGGTTTCGCCTGCTTTTAGTTTGATGATATTTTTACCAAACTCATCTGGATTACCGATACCATAAATACAAGATACAGAGGCGACCACCACAATGTCTCGTCTACCAGTTAGTAAAGAAGATGTTGCGCTGAGTCTTAGTTTTTCTATCTCTTCATTAATGGAAAGATCTTTTTCAATGTAAACGTTTGATGAAGGTATGAATGCTTCGGGTTGGTAGTAATCGTAGTATGAAATAAAGTATTCAACAGCATTGTCTGGAAAGAACTGTTTGAACTCACCATACAACTGCGCTGCTAATGTTTTGTTATGGCTAAGCACGAGCGTAGGTTTACCGGTGCGTGCAATTACATTGGCGATACTAAATGTTTTTCCCGATCCCGTTACACCCAACAAAGTTTGATGTTTTTCCCCACCATCAATACCTTTAACTAACTGCTCGATGGCTTTGGGTTGATCGCCAGCAGGAACATATTCGCTTGTGAGGGTGTAATCCATATCTGAAAATTAATGGTTCGCACTAAACTGTGCTAATCTTTTTAAGCTTCTGTGCAATAACTACTTTAAAACAGCTTATAAAACTATGGGAAGTTACTTGTGGTTCGTTATCGGTTGTTTGCATAAAAATAATTACAGTGATGTGGAAATACTTACCCAAAAAAAAGGTCGCCTGTTAACAAGCGACCTTAAAAATGATTTCAT
>CAYNKN010000432.1:0-2931 GCA_964397805.1 uncultured Chryseolinea sp.
TTCGTGTGATAGTGACGTCATGGAAATCAAATTTATACATCATCGGGTGATGATAACTCATTTGCAAGCACTACTTTTTACAAAACTTTTAGTTTATGAAAAGAAAAAATTTTTCTACCGGAGCGCCATGGGAAGATATTGTTGGTTACTCTCGGGCTGTTTTGATCAATAACTGCCTAGAAGTTTCGGGCACTGTGGCGGTTGATGAAAAAAATGAACTGGTAGGTAAAGATGACGCATACCTGCAAACGAACTTTATTATTCGCAAAATAGAAGGCGTACTAAAACAAGCCGGTTTCAGCCTGGAAGATGTTACACGCACCCGAATTTTTGTAACTGATATTACGCAATGGGAAGCAATAGGTCGTGCGCATGGCGAGTTTTTTAAATCTATAAAACCAGCTACGAGTATGGTGCAGGTAGCAGCACTTATTAATCCGGATTACTTAGTGGAAATAGAGGTAACTGCTATGAAGGCCTAGCTCCTCTTTTAAAACTGCATAAAGTTTACGAAGTACGTATTAACGCGTAAACCTTTTCTGTACCAGTTTCGCTACCGTTTCACCGATTGCGAGCGATGAGGTGGCCGCAGGCGAAGGCGCATTGCAAACATGCACAGTATGTTCATCTTCTAAGATCATAAAATCATCTAACAATCCACCTGTACGATCACACGCCTGTGCACGAACTCCGGCACCACCCGGCACTAAGTCATCTGCTTTAATTTCGGGTATGAGTTTTTGCAAGGCACGTGTAAAAGCTACCTTTGAATACGAACGATACATTTCACCAATACCTGTTCGCCAGTACTTGGCAGCTACTTTACGAAATCCGGGCCAAGCTAATGTTTCCGAGAGTTCAGCTAAATTTATATCTGATTTTTTGTAACCCTCTCGCTTCAGCGCCAACACGGCATTGGGTCCACACTCAACCCCACCATCCATCATCGTGGTAAAGTGAACGCCCAAAAAGGGAAAGTTAGGATCGGGCACCGGATAGATTAGGGTTTTTACTAAGTATTCTTTTTCTTTTTTTAGTTTGTAATACTCACCTCTAAACGGAATGATTTTCACATTTAGGTTTTTAGTTGTGAGGGCGGCAATCTTATCGGAATACAAGCCGGCACAATTCACGATCATGGTTGTGTGGTTACTTCCTTTCGATGTAGTGACTTGCACATTGTTACCCATACGTATGTCGATTACCTTTTCATTCAAGTATAGTACACCACCTTTTGCTTGAAAAACTTCGGCATACTTTTCGGCCACCACGCGGTAATCA
The DNA here is from genome assembly GCA_964397805.1 of uncultured Chryseolinea sp. GTDB lineage: Bacteria > Bacteroidota > Bacteroidia > Cytophagales > Cyclobacteriaceae > Chryseolinea. Next base: position 1,282 of record CAYNKN010000432.1, read on the forward strand.
ACAATACCGGTTTGGGGAACATGAATACCACCAACACCCGTCACATGGGGTTCGTACTCCTTTAATTCTGCTGCGCTTAATCGCTTTAAATTGTTCAGTCCATTTTCTTGGCCACGTTCTAAAATGGTTTGTAGGTAGGGTAATTCCTGTTCACTTGTGGCGACTATTATTTTGCCACAAAGATTATAAGGTACTTCATATTGATTACAGAAATCGATCAGTAAGTTATATCCCCGAATACAGTTGGTTGCTTTTAAGCTGCCCGGTTTATAATAAACCCCCGAATGAATTACATTGCTGTTGTTACCGGTTTGGTGGTTGGCTACTACCTTTTCCTTTTCCAGAATGGCTACTTTTAAACTAGCATCTTGTTGCACCAGTTGAAGTCCAGTGGCTAACCCCACCACGCCACCGCCAATTATAATTACATCGTACTGCACGCTTTTTTTTGCTGCGAAACTAATGATATTCTTGGTTTTGCAGATACGGACTTATCCAATACCTACTCGCTAACGATCTGGAAGCTCTACTTCTTTATAAATTTTAATGCAGCTGAGTTCAGACAATACCGTAAGCCTGTGGGTTTCGGGCCATCATCAAATACATGTCCTAGATGTCCGCCACATTGGCTACAAACTACTTCTTCGCGCACCATACCATAACTTACGTCTTTTACAATACGCACTAACGAGTCGTTTACAGGTTGGTAAAAACTTGGCCAGCCAGTTCCTGATTCAAATTTTGTTTTCGAGTCAAATAATAATTGTTGGCAACCCGCACACATATAACTACCGGCCTCGTGGTTGTTCCAGTAAATTCCAGTAAAGGCTCTTTCCGTACCTTTTTGGCGCAAAACGTTATACTGTTCTGGTGTAAGTTGTTTTTTCCATTCCGTTTCAGATTTTGTAACAGCATACGTTTGGTTTGATTTCTTTTCAGCTGGTTTTTGCTGCGAGCAAGCCGGCACAATAAGCGCCAAGGATAACAGCACAAGCATTATTTTCTTTCGCATATTCATAATAGGTAGTACTTCTGTTTGGCTTACTAACCCAAAGTATACAGGGATTGTTCAACGGCATGAGTCGGGTGGCCGACAAAATTGGCTAAGTTCTTGTCTTACCCACCAGACGTTATAAATCAAGGAAATTTTAAACATTTTATGATATGTGGAAGTATATTTTTGCATGCTTTTCAAAGAAACAGTATAATTACCTGAACATGAAAAAGACCACCCTTCTAGTAGGCTTGTTTATTATGGGATTTGTCCCAGTCATTGCTCAAGAATACAAGCTCCACTCTGTATTTATGTATAGTTTCACCCGCTACATACAGTGGCCAGATGCTTACAATACAGGCGATTTTGAAATACTTGTATTGGGTGACTCGCCTATTCTGGATGAACTCAAGACATTGTCACAAGCCAAAAAAGTTCAGGGTGACCGATCCATTAAAGTAACTAAGATTAACTCTGCTAACGATATTCGTAAATGCAATATGCTTTTTGTGTCTGCGGGAAAATCAGCTCAGCTTAATGATGTGCTTGCTAAAGTGAATACCCAATCTATTTTAGTGATTACCGAAGAAGCTGGATTAGGCGCTAAAGGAAGTAATATCAATTTTATCGTGAAAGATGGTAAATTGGCCTTCGAA
>CAYNKN010000433.1:0-2881 GCA_964397805.1 uncultured Chryseolinea sp.
GGGAACACTTGCAGCTAAAAAATTTACTGACGATATCCCCCAACCCATTAAGCAGCGTAGGCTACAAGAAATTATTGACAAGCAACGCGAACACTCGCTGATCCGCAATAAAGCAGATGTTGGCAAAGTTTGGAAAGTATTAGCAGAAGGCGATTCCAAACGTTCAAACCAATTCTTACAGGGTAGAAACAGTGCCAACAAAGTGGTGGTGTTCCCTAAAGAAAACTTCCAAAAAGGCCAATACGTAAATGTGCTCATTGAAGAATGTACCGGAGGAACGTTAGTGGGTAAAGCAATAGAATCATAAATATGTCTATTACCGATATAGAAATACAACGCGTAAAACAGCGATTTGGCATCATTGGGAATTCCCCTTTGTTGAACAATGCCGTAAGCGTGGCCATACAAGTTGCACCTACCGACATGACGGTGCTGATTACAGGCGAGAGTGGTAGCGGAAAAGAATCGTTTTCTAAAATTATTCATCATACCAGTCCGCGCAAGCATGGCCAATTTATCGCCATTAACTGTGGTTCTATTCCAGAAGGTACCATCGACTCTGAATTATTTGGTCATGAAAAAGGATCGTTTACCGGAGCACATGAATCGCGAAAGGGATACTTTGAAGTAACTAATGGCGGTACTATTTTTTTGGATGAGATTGGCGAGATGCCATTAGGTACACAAGCACGATTACTTCGCGTACTCGAAAATGGTGAGTTTATTAAGGTAGGTTCTTCGAAAGTACAGAAAACCGATGTGCGGGTAATGGCCGCTACGAACGTAAACCTGATGCGTTATGTAGAAGAAGGTAAGTTTAGAGAAGACCTCTACTATCGCTTAAGTACCGTTCCTATTTATGTTCCGCCATTGCGCGAGCGAGGCAAAGATATCGAGTTACTATTCCGAAAATTTGCTTCCGATTTTGCCGAGAAGTATAAAGTAAAGCCCATCATTTTATCAGACGATGCCAAAGATGTTCTGATCAAGTATCGCTTTCCGGGTAATATTCGTCAGCTTAAAAATCTGGTCGAACAGATCTCTGTGCTCTCGGCAGATAACAAAGACATTAATGGAGAAATTCTCCACCACTACCTTCCGAAAGAAAGTAGTTTACCCGCGCTCTATCGAAATGCCCATCCTGAAAAAGATGGCCTTAGCGAGCGAGACATTCTGTATAAAGTTTTATTTGATTTGAAGAAGGACTTTAACGATTTGAAAAAATTTGTTTTAGAGAACTACCCTAACCAACATACTGCGGCTCAGTTAGTGAAAGAGCACCCTCAACTTTTTGAAGATATGGATAGTGTGTTGGAAACCACCACACCAAAACCTGTGCTCATTAATTATAGTAATGATCCATCCGTTGATGTGGATCCGGAAGAAGACGTTCACGATATCACACACGAAACAGAAGACGAATCACTTTCTATCGAAAAGAAAGAGAAGGAATTAATTATCCGCGCACTGCGAAAGAACAATAATAAACGAAAATACGCGGCACGTGATTTGGGTATTTCGGAGCGCACCTTGTATCGAAAAATAAAGCAATACGATTTGGAAAACTGATTTCCTTAACTGCCTTACGTAATCCCTACCTATGCGTCCTTTAAAAATTATTTTAGCCTTTGTTCAACTTGTTGCTCTTACCACACTTTTTTCGTGCGGGGTATCTATAAATTATTCCATGACGGGCTCTGCGACAACCGCCAAAACCATCTCGTTTACTGAATTCTACAACAATGCTGATTTGGGGCCAGCCAACATGGCGCAAACTTTTACCAACGATATTAAAAACTACTTTATACAAAACTCTAACCTGGCCGTGGTAGTCGAAGAGGGCGAGCTACAGTTAGAAGGGGAAATCTCTGATTTCAGAATTACACCCATTGCCCCTATTTCTACCGGAGATCCCACCCAACTTAACAATGCGGCCTCCACCCGACTAACTATTTCTGTTAAGGCTACCTACATTAATACAGTAGATGAAACCATGAGTTTTCAGAACAAAACCTTCTCATTTTACCTTGATTTCCCCAATGATCTGAACTTTAGCGACATTGAAGAACAGTATACCAAGCGAATTTTTGAGCGGATTATCAACGACATCTTTAACGCTTCCGTAGCCAATTGGTAAATTTTACTATTTTTACCTTAAGGCTACGCATCATTGGAAAAAACAGCATTCATAAACGTCCTCCATCATTACTCCGATAGCTCGGTAGAAGAAGCTAAGGAAGTGCTTTCGTTGAAAGACACATTCCCTTATAGCCAGCTATTGCATGCCCTTTCTGCTCGGGTAAGTAAGGATCATGGCTTTAGCCACCACGCTCAAGAACTTCAGTTGGCTGCGGTATATGCTGCCGATCGGGGTGTTTTAAAAGCCGTACTTACCAATCAGGTAGATACTGAGTTTGTGGTTACTCAAGCCCATGATGTTGAGAAACAAGTAGAATCAAATACCGATACACTGGCAACTGAAGATGTTGCTGACGAACTCATCCATGACCTGGCCCGCCTAAGTGAACTGCGCCATACATTCGAATTGCTCTTTATTGATCAACAACCAGAAACTTCACCACGAGAAAAAAGTGTAATCGAAAAACCTATAGAAGAAGTACTTCCTAGTAAACCTGCAACCAAGCAGAGCACTGCTAGTAAGAAGGAATCTTCGAAATCGAAAAAAGAGCGCATTATTGCCATGGCCAAAGCCATCCAACAAGAAGAGCACGTTGATAAGGCCGAAGAAACACCTAAACCAAAAAAGAAGAAATCCGCGGGAAGCGAAGATATCATCGATCAAATTGCCAATACCAAACAAGAAATTGTTCCGGAAAACGAAAAGCAAAAAGAACAAATCGAAATTATTGATCACTTCATT
>CAYNKN010000434.1:0-2880 GCA_964397805.1 uncultured Chryseolinea sp.
TGCCCCGAATGAAGAAATCGACAAATGTTGGAATGCTATGCTGCGCGGCATACCTGAAAGCAAGCTTCAATTATTACTTCGCCTAAAAAATCAATATCAGGTTCTTCTTTTAAGTAATACCAATAACATTCATTTATCCTACATCCAGCAGCAGATACTTCCGGTAGGTAATGGACATGCTACGCTGGAGCCGTACTTTCATCGTACGTACTATTCGCACCTGATGAATAAGCGTAAGCCCGATGCTGATATATTCGAAGAGGTATTAACGGAGAATAATTTAACAGCCACCAACACGTTGTTTCTTGATGATAATGAACATAATATAGCCGGTGCAGCTGCCTTGGGTATTCAAACCTTCTACGTTAAACATCCCGACTTAATCATTGAACTTTTTTCTTAAATGCCTACTTTTCAGTTGAATTGCATGGATAAGCCTTATATGTTATCCTACTTCTAACAATGATACTACATGACTAAAGAAAATCGGACGATACTTATTCAAAGTGTTTTGTTTATGACAACGTTTGTTACCACTACGTTGGCCGGTGCGGAGTGGACCTACGGAAAATCAATTTTTGCAAAAGATTATACGTGGACTGATTTTTTTAGTGGTATGGAATTTTCCGTTCCGTTTTTACTCATATTAACCGTGCATGAGTTTGGTCACTACTTTATGGCCAAGTATCACCGTGTAGAGGCTACGTTGCCGTACTATATTCCATTTCCTCCAATTCCTTTTTCAATAGGTACCATGGGGGCACTCATCCGACTTAAATCGATTGTTCAATCTAAAAAACAACACTTCGATATTGGTATAGCCGGGCCATTAGCCGGCTTTGCTATGGCACTGATTGTTTTATTTTATGGTTTCACACATTTACCTGAGCCTGAGTATATTTTTACTATTCATCCAGAGTATGAAGAATACGGATTGAATTACGCTGATCATGTATATGCCAACCAACCAGAAACAATTATTGATGTTACACTGGGTAAAAATTTATTGTTTTTGTGGTTTGAGAATTTTGTTGCTGATCCAGCGCGTGTTCCAAACCCGCATGAAATTATTCATTATCCACTTTTATTTGCAGGCTTTTTAGCACTCGTATTTACTTGCTTAAACTTATTACCTATTGGGCAGTTAGATGGTGGCCACGTAGTGTATGGGTTGTTTGGCTATAAACGTCATCGGATAATTGCTTCTGTCTTTTTTGTTATTCTCATTACCTATGCCGGCCTCGGAGTTGTTTCTCCGTATGATGATGCCAACAGATTACTACTCTGGATTCCTGGTTTTATTTTCTTTTTATATATGGCCTTTACAGGCTTTGGTCTTTCTAAACGTGATACGTTAATGTATGCGGTTGTTGTATTTGCTTTTCAATTTTTAATGGCGTGGAAATTCCCTTTGGTGCAAGGGTACCCCGGTTGGTTAATTTTTAGTTTTGTAATTGGGCGTTTTATCGGGATCCGTCATCCGGCTGCGCGTATAGAAGAACCGTTGGATACAACACGCATAATATTGGGATGGCTCGCTTTACTGATTTTTATTTTATGCTTTGTTCCAGCGCCTATCGTATTTACGTCTAGCGCTCCTCAGTAATTTGTTTACACTATCGAATAACGATTTTGTGAACCACTTGTCTGCCCTCTTGAATAAACTGTAAAACATACATGCCTGGAGTAGGTGTATGGAGTAGAATTTGTTGCGAGTCGCCTACATTGTTTAGTGAATATGAAATCTGTTGGCCAGTTAGTGAGTAAATAGTAAGCTGTTCGATATTTCCTGGAATATTAAATGTACCGTTACTTGGGTTAGGATAAGGTGCACTGGATACTTCGGGTTGCGGTGTAATGCTTGTTACAATATCACCTGAACCAAACCGAGGTCTGATCATTAAGCTACCTGTGATATCTGTATTTTGTACCCACGTTCCATTGGCATTAACAAATATTTTATCACCTGTATCATTACTAAAATCAAGGCCAACAGAAAGAATGTTGCCTACAGGTGCACGCCATGCTATGTAAAATTTATCACTAACTAAAAAGGGTTCCAGAATTCGGACGCGCTGAAATTCATTCAATGTTTTTCGTTGAATACTAAAGCTGGGAATAACATATAAGATACTTCCGGGTAATCCATCGTTATCAGCATATACATATAAGTCGGTAGTAACATTATTAGCAAGTAAACTAGGAGGAAAGTAAATATCAAAACCTACGAGTGTATCCGGATCGGGCGATAACATATCGAATTGATACGCAGCACGATTTCCAGAAACAGTTAGTCCTACAGAGTATTCAGCAATACCATCATCATACGCATAATAGGTTGATAGTACATATTCCGACTGAATGGTGTCGTTCAATCGAAAATCGATAGGTGCATAGTTCTGCGTATAGTCCCCCGTTGAATCAGGCTCTACCGGAGGTAACCTATTGAGTGGTACATTGTCATTACTCTGCAAGATTACTTTTAATCGTATAAAGATTGAATCAGCATTTGGATCAAACTGAAGTGCATTATTTATGTCGGGTAGCGTATCCAGACGGGTAGTAATGTGTTGCTTGGCGAGGATAATGTTATTGGTAATGTTAATAGGAGTTGAAAAACTAATCGGTGTTTCGTAGGTAGTGGTTACTTCGGTTTCTGTATTAGTGTTACTAAAGAAACCATCAGTGGCGTATGCAATGGCAGCCGGAACACTTTGCATGTTTTGCGCTTCAAAGGTGGGCGCGGTTAACTCTGTTAAAAATTCAAGATGGTGCCTTGGAATCGCACGGTAGCGACCAAAGAGCGAACCCAATGGAGTAGAAAGCGCGCGATCGGGAAATGCATCGACGATGTCGGCAACGGCTTCCGCGCGCCGCGCC
>CAYNKN010000435.1:0-2876 GCA_964397805.1 uncultured Chryseolinea sp.
GGATACTTTTGCTGATTTCAAGTGTGGCGGAGTAGCTGGTTTCTTTGGATTTTTACGAAACGAGATTTTTTATTAATTAAAGACTGCACTGCAAAACATCCGATTGTAACAATTTCTTATTTTTTTAGTCGGTGGTAGTAATTACGTAACATGTAGCCCGACAAATCTCACATTGCTTCACGCGTTAATAGAGCTTGATGAATACACTATTTCAGATTTACGAAAGTTTTCGCTTTGCTGCGCGAGCGCTCAGGTCGAACTTGTTGCGCACTATCCTCTCCTTATTAGGAGTTACGGTAGGTATTTTTGCCATCATAGCAGTTCTTACCATTGTTGATTCGCTAGAGAAGAATATTAAAGACAGTCTGAATTTTTTGGGCACAGGAGTAATCTATGTGGAGAAGTGGCCCTTTACGGCCGATAATTCAGGTGAGTACCGTTGGTGGGATTTTTGGCAACGCCCGAATGCCTCCTATAATGAGTACAAGTTTATGCAGGCAAACCTGCGTCATGAAAATGGCATGGCCATTTTTGCAGGTAAAGGTAACATGACGTTTAAGCGAGAAAACAATAGCATCGGGCAAGCGCGTCTGCTTGGTGCCAGTCAGGGCTACAATACTGTTTTTGAAATTACATTAGATAATGGCCGATACTTTACTCCCGAAGAAATTGAATCTGGAAGAAATGTAGCGTTGATTGGCCATGAGGTTGCTAAATCATTGTTTCCAGATGATGAGGATCCAGTAGGTAAACCCATTAAAATTAGAAATCTGAAGTATTTTGTGATCGGGGTTATAAAAAAGGAAGGGCAAAGTTTCTTGGGATTATCGAGTAATGATTTTGCCGCTATTGTTCCTTATCAAGCCTTTCGCAGGTTATATCAAACCGGCACCGGAAACCCGTTTGAGCTTACTTCCCGAATTGGCATTAAAGGGCATGAAAGCGATATTGGTTTAGTCGAACTGGAAAACGAAGTGAAGGGTTTGTTACGCGTACGCAGAGGATTAAAACCTAGCGCTAAAGATAATTTTGTATTAAATCGCCCAGAGGCTATTGCCAATGTAATTAGTGGTGTGTTTGATGTGGTAGGTATTGCCGGATGGATTATTGGAGGGTTTTCTATTTTAGTGGGTGGTTTTGGTATAGCCAACATTATGTTTGTTTCGGTAAAAGAACGCACGAGTATTATTGGTTTGCAGAAATCGTTAGGCGCTAAGAATTTCTTTATACTCTTTCAGTTTTTGTTTGAAGCCATTTTTCTAAGTCTTATTGGCGGACTAGGTGGGTTATTTTTAGTGTACTTAATAACCTTTATTCCCATGGGTTCTTTAGTGGTTACCTTAAGTATAAAAAATATTGTTCTGGGCTTGGGTGTATCATCCGTTATTGGATTGGTTTCGGGTATTGTGCCTGCTGCTATGGCTGCGCGCCTTGATCCGGTGATTGCCATTCGAGCGAACTAAGAAAGTTAAACTAAAGAGGAATAAGAGTTCTTATAAAAAAATGCCGAGGTAGTTCACTACCTCGGCATTTTACTTTAGAAGGATTTATCTGTTACTATGCTTCTTTTTCCTCTAATACTTTAGCTCCCTCTTCGCCAGAAATTTTCAGTTTGATTTTCTTTTCCAGTTCGTCCATCAATTCAGGGTTGTCTTCTACAAGCTGTTTAACCGAATCGCGGCCTTGCCCTAATTTGTTCCCATTATAAGAAAACCATGATCCCGATTTTTGAATAACATTAAGTTCAACACCCAAATCAATAATCTCTCCCGACTTCGAAATGCCTCTTCCATACATAATGTCAAACTCTACCACCTTAAATGGAGGTGCTACTTTGTTCTTTACTACTTTAACCTTTACACGGTTTCCGGTAATGTCATCAGCCGATTCTTTAATCTGGCCAATTCTGCGAATGTCCAATCGAACAGAAGCATAAAACTTCAAGGCATTACCACCGGTGGTGGTTTCTGGGTTACCGAACATAACGCCTATTTTTTCGCGAAGCTGATTAATAAAAATACAAGCGCAACCAGTTTTACTAATCGTGCCCGTAAGTTTACGCAAGGCTTGAGACATTAAACGTGCCTGCAAGCCCATTTTGCTTTCGCCCATTTCGCCTTCTAATTCACCTTTTGGTACCAGTGCCGCTACCGAGTCGATAACAATAATATCAATGGCTCCAGATCGAATTAAATGATCGGCAATTTCCAATGCTTGCTCTCCGTTATCGGGTTGTGAAATCAGTAAGTTTTCGGTATCAATTCCCAAGCGTTCGGCATACGTTTTATCGAAAGCATGTTCGGCATCAATAAAGGCAGCCAAACCACCTTTCTTTTGAGCTTCGGCAATGCAATGCATGGTAAGGGTTGTTTTACCCGAAGATTCAGGGCCATAAATCTCCGTTACTCTTCCGCGGGGAATACCTCCAATACCTAAAGCGATATCAAGCCCTAAAGAGCCGGTTGATATGGCGGGGATATCCATTACTTTCTCATCGCTTAATTTCATTACGGTACCTTTACCGTAGGTCTTTTCTAATTTATCCAGGGTTAGCTGAAGTGCCTTCAGCTTTTCTTTCGCATCGCTCATATTTCTTTTTCTAGGTTACATATTTCTACTTCAAGAGGTGGCTTATCCATGGCCATTAACGAACAAATAAAGTAAGCCGGGGTTGAAATTACGACATCAGTGTAAAAATAAAAATGCCTGTAAGAACAGTTCAATCATTAGCTTGTCTGCTTTGCTTGAAGGATGACGCGGTAATAAAATTACTGTCAATTAGTTGAGTGGCTTAGAAAATATATTCGTTTGTGCGAAAGCTTTTATCTTGCGGGCAAGCAGAAATTAAATAGTATGCTAGTGCATGGGGAGTAATG
>CAYNKN010000436.1:0-2871 GCA_964397805.1 uncultured Chryseolinea sp.
TTTTTTTGTGTAGCAGCAAAAGCAATGCGGCAGATTCTATTAAATGCTGCCAGAAATAAACATGCTGAAAAGAGAGGAGGAATGGTAATTACTGAACGTCTGGATGATTTTAGCGAGACCTTGGCGTTATCAACAGAAGCAACTGAAAAACTAATCCATTTTGATGATGTCTTAAAAAGATTAGAAGAGCAAGATCACTTATATGGTCGGATCGTGGAGTGTCGTTTTTTTGCAGGGCTGAGTATTGAGGATACCGCTGAGGCTTTAAATGTTTCTCCAGCTACGATAAAACGTAAGTGGCAAATGGCTCGTGATTGGTTATATGTTCACGTCTCATAAATTTTATTAATTTCAACTATGGCAACACATTATCCTCTAGACTTGTTGGAAAATATATATGAGGAGTGTTTAACCAAGCCTGAAGAAGAGCGAGTTGCCTTCATTAAAACATCTTGTGGTGATAATCACCATCTTCAGCATACATTGATGCTCATGCTTAGCAATCAAGAGAATGCTAAGGTTTATTTTCAAGAATTTCAAAAAACAATTGTTAATGGAATTCTAATCAAATCCATTCCTGCTTTTAATCCAGGTGATCAAGTTGGAAACTATACTATACTAAAACTTATAGGGCGAGGTGGAATGAGTAACGTCTATCTGGCTAACCGTTCTGATGGGCAGTTCGAGCAGCAGGTCGCCATAAAGTGTTTACCGATAGCTGTCTTCAATCAGGAGACTATAGCTTTCCAAAAAAAAGAGCAGCAAATACTTGCGAAGTTTCAGCATCCGGGTATTGCTACGTTATTAGATGCCGGGGTTTCTAAAAGCAATGTCCCTTATTTTGTGATGGAATATATTAATGGGACACCAATTGATGTGTATATAAATGAAAAAAATTTTAATCAACAACAGCGGCTTCAATACTTCCTTCATGTTGCCGATGCAGTTTCATACGCACACAGTCGCTTCATTCTACATTTAGATTTAAAAGCGGCTAACATCTTAGTAACAGATTCAGGACAAGTAAAACTGCTTGATTTTGGAATTTCTTCTCCGTTTAATAGTGTTGATAATTCTAGGCGCGTATTTATGGGCACTCCACAAATTGCAGCTCCAGAACAAATAACAAATAATCCATCCACAGTCGAAACTGATATATATCAACTTGGAAGTCTTTTGCATAAACTAACAACTGGAAAATTACCGCTTGACGAATCACTGACGGAACAAGGTGACTTAACTAGGCAAAATATTTTAAGTACAGACTTTACGAAAAAAAGTATTTCTACTTCTTTGGACTTTGAGCTATCAGCAATTATTAGTAAGTGCCTAGCTGTTGAACCGACTCAACGGTATGCTAGCATTCATGAATTGACTGAAGATATACTCAATAAAATCACCCATCATCCTGTCAAGGCGGTACCTCCGAGCAATCGATATCGCGTAAGAAAGTATGTAAAGCGCAACCATAAGATGTTACTAGGGTTTATCTTGATTGCAGTGTCCCTTTTGACCGGGACAGTGGTAAGCTTATGGCAGGCTAACATTGCCAAGCAACAAAGTGATCTGGCTATGAAAAATGAGAAAATTTCTTCTGCTACTAAAAATTTTCTGACGGATTTGTTCATGACAGCACATCCTAGTAAGTCAAAAGGAGATACACTTACTGTATTTCAATTTCTTGATAGAGGCTTTGAAGAAGTAGATAGTTATAATGGATCACCAGAGATCAAACTGGAAATGTTGACGACTATGGCTAACCTATATCGTTCCCTTGGAAACTACAAAAAATCAAAAGACGTTTTAGAGAAAGCTTTTGCCCTTGCAAGTGAACGAGACTTACCAATCTCAAAATCTTATATTCAAGCAATTCAAGAACTCGCGCTTTATCATCGCGATATTAATAATTATGATTCGGCAAAGATACTTTTAAACGAAGTTATGAGCCATTACCATCGCATTGAATACCCTGAGCAGGATAGTGTTTATACTAATTCACTCAAGTATTTGGCGTTTGTGATGAAACATGAAGGAAACCTCGATAGTGCAATGATACTCGTTAAAAAAGCGATTGCACTTGAGGAAGCAATTTGGCCAGCGAAAAATACACTTCAGCTTGCCGAAAGTTATTACGTGATGGGCACAATACTTAAAGATCAATTTAATTACCTTTCTGCGATTGATTATTTTTCAAAATCTTTACAGTTGTGCGAATCATTAATTGGAACCTATCACCCCGGAACGCTCGCCAACATAACTACTTTGGCCTCTTCTTATATGGCGACCAATCAATTTAAAAAGGCTCTTCAGTACGCTAGAAGAACACCTGATATAGCGGTGAGATTATATGGCGAGTATCATAGTGAAACAGGTATCACTGTAGATAACCTTGGCGTGGTTTACCTAGAGCAAAAACAATATGACAGCGCTTATATATACTTCAATCGAGGTCTTCAAATTCGAACTAAAATTTATTCGAATAGACCTACAGTTAATACCATCATATCGCTTAATCATCTTGTTCTTTTATTCTCCAGACAAAATCAATTAGATTCTGCAAAAAAATATCTTAAGGTAGCATTAAAAATGAGTACCTCAGATCGAATTCAAAATAGGCAACGCATTCATACAAATAGACTAGCAGGCGACATACATTATAAATTACAACGTTATGATTCGGCAACCTTTTACTATACAAAATCACTGATGGATGGCAAAGAAGCTATGCCTGAAGATGATGAACGAATAATTTATGTTGAGAGGCAACTTCACCGAATAGACTCAATTTTAGTTAACAAACCAGTGGCACCATAAAAAAGCAGACTGCCAAAGCAGCCTGCTGGTAGAAGAAAACTATCCGTCAACAAGATG
>CAYNKN010000437.1:0-2863 GCA_964397805.1 uncultured Chryseolinea sp.
GACGTGGAGCAGTTTTGCTCATGGTCGGCATGTAGAATAAGTAGCTTATCTAATGCATCGGCTACTACTGGATCAGCCTCGTATTTTTCGGCCGGAAGCGCAAACATCATTTTCATGAAACGTGCACAGTAGCTTAATGAATTATCCGGGTAATTAACGGGATGACCAACGGCATTTTTGTAGGCCCATGCAGCAAAGGTTGGCATTTTAGCCAGCGAGCGTACTATACTTAAGTAAACGCCTTCTGCCGACCGGTTAGGATCTAACGACTCTGGATAAAAAGCAGTTTGGGAACAAAATAGAGATGCCAATACACCCATCGGATGGGCTGTAGAAGGAAAACCATCTAGTATTTTTTTAATATCCTCATGAACTAACGTATGCGTTTTGATATCATGTGTAAATTTATCGGATTGAGCCTGTGTTGGTAAGTCACCAAAAATTAGCAGGTGAGCTACTTCCAAAAAATTAGATTTCTCTGCTAATTCCTCAATCGGATAGCCTCGGTATCTTAAAATCCCTTTGTCGCCATCTAAAAAGGTAATGGCACTGGTTGTTGCTCCTGTATTTTTGTAGCCATAGTCCAGTGTGATCGTTCCCGTTTTTTCGAGAAGTTCACTAATGTTAATCGCCACTTCTTGCTCACTACCCTCCACCAAAGGCAACGTGTAAGACTTTCCGTCAATAATTAATTCTGCTGTTTTGGACATAGTCTATTGGTTTTAATCAGTTTAAACAAAGATTTTAAAGATACAGTTAGATCGATGTATAGGAAAGGATTCGATAAAAAAAACTGGTTTTCTTAATTATTACCAAGAATTAGGGGCATACCATCTTTTCCGGAACCTACAATAACCACTTTGGTATTGGGCGATTTGGATAACTCCAGGGTGGCCTCAATGCCACGCATTTTTAGAAGTTTATCGGTTAAGCTATTGTTGATGATGTTGTTGGCTCGTGATTCTCCTTCGGCAGCAATACGTTTACGTTCGGCCTCACTTTTCTCTTTATCTAACCTAAACTGATAAGCCAACGCTTCTTGCTCTTGCTGCAATTTGTTTTCAATAGCACCTTTAATTTGCGCAGGTAATACAATAGATCGAATAAGCACGGCACGTGCATTCACATAATTTTCATGTAGAATTTTCTCAGTTTCTTCGCGAATAGCATTTTCTACTTCGGCACGTTTTGTTGAATAAATCTCTTCGGCTGTATAGCGACCCATTACCTGACGCACTGTAGAACGCACTTCGGGAATTACCAATACATTAACATAGTTGTTGGTGAATTTTTCGTGGATATAGCCAATTTTCTCAGGTATGGGATTAAAACGTGCTGATATATCAACATGAATAGAAAGTCCGTTTTTATCGAGAACATCCATATTCTCCTCTGATGTAATTTCATTTACCCCGTAAATAAAAACCTCATTCCATGGAGCTTTAACATGAAATCCTTGGGTAATGACATTTTCTTTGTCTAGTCCATCACCAAATTTGTAAAAGATAATAGCACGCTCGGTAGCATTAATCGTATAAAAAATGTTAGACGAAATGCCCATGATGATAAAAATGGCAATGATACCCAGTATGATAAAGGGTAAAAATCTTCTGTTGTTCATGTGTTTGTCTTAAGGTTAAGTTTCAGGGATTACATAGTAAAGGTAAGGTCGTAAAGAACCTTCATATGTTTTCAAATCTACAAATAATTAAGGGCACTCGGGCATGGAAAGCTTTGACTTTCAAAATCCTTTATTTACTTTATCAATAATTAATTATAGTGACTTTGATCAAGTATCTGATAAGGTGCGTTTTATTACTTTTTATGCTCTTGTCGGGCTTACTCTGCCATGGGCAATTCGTTACCAACAGTCGAGATAGTTTAGAAAGTTTGCTAAATACTTCTCTTTCTGCCAATCAGCGAGTAGATGTATTGAATAGATTATCGTACGAATATTATGGTCGTAACGATAGTTTAGGGTTAGTTTATGCTCAAAAGGCACTTAGTGAAACTTTAGGTATTGATTACCCTGCGGGTAGAAAGTCAGCCTTTACTATGGTTGGCCTTGGTTATGTTAGCAAAGGATTGTACCAAGAGGGTTTTGCAGCTTATCGTAAATCGCTGTCTGTTAAAGCCACTTCCCTTAAAACGGCAGATATCTACACGTTAACACTACTTGGCAATGCCTTTCGAGATATCGCTGAATATGATTCGGCAGAGTATTACTACAAAGAAGGTATTGCATTAATTGGAAGTTCGAATGAGCCACGATTACTCGGTATTCTCTATAAGAATCTGGGTTTTGTTCGCTACTTATTATTTGCGAATGATGAGGCATTAAATTATCTGCTTAAAGCAGAAAAAATTGCTGCGCAGGTTAATGATCCATACCTAACGGTTAATACATGGAATCTATTGGGCGATGTTCATCTCAATTTATTACATTTTGAGAGAGCTGAATTTTATTATGATTTGTCGTGTGCTCGAAGCCTACAACTAGGTGATAGCTTTCATCGCGCCAAATGTCATATTAATCGGGCAGATTTAGCCTATCGTAAAGGCGATTATGCTCGGGCATTAACCCAGGCGTTTGATGCATTTAAACTTGCTCAGGAAAACCCATACCCACCACACCTTATTCAGATCTATGAAAAAATTGGTGATGTATATGTTGAATATGGGCAGTATGATTTAGCACTGAAATATTATTTAGAAGCGCTCAAGATTGCAGAGAAGCTAAATCTTCGTTACGAAATGGCAACCTTATACAGTAGTTTATCCTGGATTTATAAAGACCAACGAAATTTTAAGGTTGCGCTAGATTATATCAATCAATCTCAACAAATACGCGAACGCTTAGGGA
>CAYNKN010000438.1:0-2862 GCA_964397805.1 uncultured Chryseolinea sp.
AAGCTTCAAGGCCTATCAAAAATGTTTTAGTGTTTAATCAGTATTTTGGAACACACTATTCGCTAATTCTTCTTCGCGCATGTTAACCTATAAAAATGTTGTAATCGTTTTTTTTAGTGTACTCGCGGGTCTCTTCATCCTAGATTATGTTGTAATGGTACCCCTATGGATATACTTCTGTTGGCTAGTGCTGTGTGGTGGTGTGATAGCTTACGGATCGACTGTGTTATCAGCCTCATTTTTTCTTCCGGTAAAATTTAAGGGCGATGAAACTAGCCAACAAATCGCTATTACGTTCGATGATGGTCCGTTACCCATGCAGACAGAAAAAATATTAGATATTTTAAAACGCTATGAAACACCGGCAGCATTTTTCTGCATTGGTCATCGTATCGATAACCATCCCGATGTAATAAAACGAATGCATGCAGAAGGCCATGTAGTAGGAAATCACAGCTATTGGCATGGAAAAACATTTGATCTTCAGTGGGCAAGTACGATTAAAAAGGAGTTATCAGATACCGATTTAGCTATTCACCATCTAATAGGTGTTAGACCAAGATTTTTCAGACCGCCTTATGGCGTAACTAATCCGATGGTGGCGAATGCCGCAAAACAAAAACCGTATGTTATAGTCGGTTGGAGTGTACGCTCACTCGATACAGTTGTCAAGGATGGCAAAGCTTTGTTGATGCGCATAACCAAATCGTTGAAAGGTGGAGATATTGTGTTGTTTCATGATTACAGCGAAACAATGATTGAAATTCTTCCTGCTTTTTTAGAACACGTCTCAAAACGCGGATTGAAAATTGTAAGACTAGATGAGTTGTTAAATGAGCATGCGTATGATTAAGCACACCTACTATCGCTGGATAATACTCGTTGGAATAGTGGTTTTTTTGTTACCCACCGTTGGCTTGGCACAATATGCTGGGTTCAAACCGGTAACGGATGTAACAGCATTTAAAAAACAGTTCGCCCAAGAATCAACGAAGGTATCTACTATAAGCAGCAATTTTATTCAGGAAAAAGAATTGACGGCACTAACCGAAAAAATTATTTCAAGCGGACAATTTTGGTTTAAGCGAAGTAATAAAGTAAAGATTGCCTACACAAAACCATTTCAATATGTGTTGGTGATAGATGGTAATACACTATTAATTCGAAATGAAAATCGCGATAGCCAGGTAAATGTGCGATCGAATAAACTATTCCGACAAATCAATCAGATTATTGTTGATTGTGTTCAAGGAACCATTTTAGAAAGCACCGATTTTACTTCGCGTATTTTTGAAAGCGATAGCATTTATTTACTAGAGTTAGTTCCGGCTAACAAAGCAGTGAAAGATTTTTTTCAACGTATCGTGTTACGGGTCGAGAAACGTGACTACTCGGTATTGTCTATCGAAATGCATGAATCGACAGGTGATCGAACGGTGATTACCTTTATGGATAAAAAACTGAATGAAGCACTACCTGATACACTTTTTAAGTTGTAGCCTCTTGTTAATTGGGTTGGCTGGGTGCAAATCTCAACAAACGGGGCATCAGTATGTAGCCCTCGATACAGCCTGTGTTGAACGAATAATGCCAACACGTATTGAAACGGCCTGGTACCGCGCTAACGTAACGGTGTATGGAAAGCAGATTAGCGGGTTATTGCTTATTAAAAATATGGCCGATAGCGCTTATCGTGTAGTGTTTACGAATGAAGGCGGAGTAACTTTTTTTGACTTTGGTTTTTACGATAAAACCACAACCGTACATTCCGTTATTCCGCAGCTCAACAAACGTATAGTATTAAAAACCTTGCAAAAGGACTTTGAATTAATTTTAGGACTGCCTTTTCGAACGGGCTCATTGAAAAGTTGGGTGCGTGGTGAAGATATTTTTTTTGGTATCCCAACAAAAAAGGAAACCGCGTGTTTTATAACCCATAAAGATTGTGCTTTTTTGCACAGTCTGGCTTGGGAAACACCTAAAAAGCGTATGGTATCGGTTGAATTATCGGGAGTGGGTTATCCTTCTCCTGAGAGGTTGGTGGTGAGACATCATACATTTTCAATGGAAATCGATTTAAGGCAGATAAATATGGAGGCTGACAAAAAGTAACTTCCTGAAATTAACCACCTACTCTTTCAGATGATTCTTCAAAACGATTTCTATACCATTATCAATCAAGAGAGTTCCGAAGGGAGCATTATATCCCGCATTGCGATAGATAAAAATCATCAAATTTTTGGTGGGCATTTTCCCGGATTGCCCGTAGTTCCGGGAGTATGTATGATGCAGATTGTTCGTGAACTCATGGAGGGACACACCAATCAGAAATTGCGAATAGTCGCTGGCGATAACATGAAATTTCTTTCAGTTATTAATCCGGAGGTACACCCTGAAGTTGTCGCCACTATTACCTATACCGAATCCGAACAAGCGTATAAAATTCAAGCAACCTTAACAGAGACTAGCACTACTTTTTTTAAACTAAAAGCTACTTTGCAATCTATCTGATGCTCGTGGATACGCATAAACAATTTACAGAACGAAAGGTATGTGTGCTTATACCTACCTATAATAATGCGCAAACATTAGCCACGGTTATACGTGATGTGTTAGTGTATACGCACAATATTGTTGTTGTTAACGATGGTTCAACAGACAGCACCAGCGAGATACTTCAACAATTCCCGCAGTTGCAAGTGGTATCGTATCCAAAAAATTCAGGTAAGGGATACGCGCTACGGCAAGGTTTTAAACGAGCCGTTGAGCTCGGGTATCACTATGCCATAAGCATCGATTCGGATGGGCAACATTACGCTAACGACTTACCTCTATTCTTAGAGAAATTAGCCACTGAACCGG
>CAYNKN010000439.1:0-2860 GCA_964397805.1 uncultured Chryseolinea sp.
ACTTTGCCTCCTTATTTAATAATTGGCTTGCTTTGCGCAAAAAGAAATCAGCAAAAAAAAGAATATCATCTTTACGTTCACGCAGCGGAGTAAGCTCAATGGTAAATTCATTTAACCGATAATATAAATCTTCCCGAAGTTTACCTTCTTTAACAGCAGTAACGAGCTTCTCGTTGGTTGCCGCGATAATGCGAACATCGATTGAGATATCTTTTGTTGCACCTACCCGTTTTACTTTTCGCTCTTGCAAAACGCGTAAAAGCTTTACCTGATTCTCGTAAGAAAGATTTCCGATCTCATCTAAAAATAAGGTACCACCATCAGCAAGCTCAAAACTTCCTTGTTTATCGGCAATCGCTCCGGTAAACGATCCCTTGATGTGCCCGAATAACTCGCTACCGGCAAGTTCCTTCGGCAAGGCTCCACAATCAATCGCCAAAAACGGTTTGTCTTTACGGTTACTAAATTTATGAATAGACTGCGCCACATACTCTTTACCGGTTCCTGTTTCTCCTGATATAATAACCGCCATATCGGCTGGAGCAATAAGCTCAATCTGCCGTTGAACAGTCTTTGACTGCTCACTGCTTCCTATAATAAAACTTGCCGTGGAGGAAACATCAGCGGCACGCAACTTTTTACCGGCCGACTTATGCTCCGAGTCGTTAGCAGAAAAGTATTTTAATGATTGATTTTTTTCGATAGTCTCTTTGATCGTTACCAATAGCTCATCCGGATAGAGTGGTTTCGTGATATAATCATTCGCACCGTAACGAAAAGCATTTACTGCAGTTTTTACATCGGAGTAACCGGTGATAATGATGATGGCTGCGGTAGAATTTAGAATTTTAATCCGTTGCAATAGCTCGACACCTGTTACATCCGGAAGTTTGTAATCACAAAGAATTAAATCGTACTGATGCGATCGTAACTGTTGTAGTCCTTCCCCACCCGTATATGCAACATGCACGGTGTAGTTACTCTTACTTAAAAAATTAGCGAGCACTGAACAAATATCATGATCATCGTCTATAACAAGTATACTGGGCATATGGAGCTGTTAAAACTAAGCTTGTAAAAGGTTTAAATTGATGAGCGCTTCATTAATTCGTTTGGTAGTAAACGGTTTAGCAATAAAGAAATCAGCACCTCGTTCGAGCGAAGCTGAAGCCTCACCATCATGGGCACTAATAACAACAATTTTAGTTGCCAACATTAAGTTATTTGCATCGTGGATAACATCATAACCCGATCCGTCTAACAAATTCAAATCAACAAACATGGCATCGTATTGATATCGGCTAATATTGTATTGTGCTTCTTTAATGGAAGTAGCATATTGAGTCTCGAATTGCAAGTTTTGCAAATGCTTAGACAACATTAAGCAGATATCCAGTTCATCATCTATTACCAATATTTTTGCCATTAGAAATTATGTTGTCGTATGTATTCATCGCTGCACTACCAAGTCATCCTCTTTCTACCCGTAAGCTCATTCAAGTTACCTTTAAAACAAGCAATACCTACGAATTATGCTCTAGCTTTATTCTAGAGGTGAAAAAGAACAATAATAACTTTATCCACATCCCTATTTCACCCATCCATAGCGGAATACCATGCCATAAATAAATCTATGTTTACAACTAGGTGGGCAACATAGTGAGGATTGAATTCCCCATTTATGGGTAAATGTGCTACAGCTACACATAGGTATCGCACCATAACATGTACAGAACTACGCTAAAGAAATTGGTACAAAAATTACAACACTGATAAATAAATTAAACATTATGGGAAACTTACTTTATTTAGTTGCAGTAGTGCTTGTTATCTTTTGGGCACTCGGATTCTTCATGTACAGCGTAGGTGGTATCATCCACGTTCTACTGGTTATCGCAGTAATAGCGATCCTTATTCGCATCATTAGAGGCGATCGGGTTGTATAACCAGAAAATTAATAGCGTGTTGAATAACAAATAACAACCACTCACCAGCGATAGATGAGAGCCTTCAAGCTTAAGTCTATCGCTAAACACGTTGCCTCTACCTGAAAGAAAGATTGAATAACATTATCAAACAGTAACTGGCGACCAACTTCCAGTATTTCCCCATAACTTGATGTAGTGTATATTATTCAACTGCAGTACAATTCTTAACAAATATTTCTAATTCTAAACTAAAAATGCAATTTATATGAAAAACGAAAAAACAATAGAAACTCTGAATAAGCTCATCGAAATTAATAACGACAGAATCGAAGGGTACTCCACAGCTTCTAAAGAAACAGAAGAGGATGATCTTAAGAAATTATTCGATTATTATATTAACACGAGCGAACGCTGCCATGAAGCTTTAGCTACAGAAATTCGGAAAATGGGTGGAATACCCACCGAAGAAACCAAGACTACTGGAAAGTTTTTTAGAGTATGGATGGATGTAAAGGCCGCCATTACGGGTAAAGATCGGAAAGCCATATTGAGTTCATGTGAGTACGGTGAAGATGTTGCTTTACGTACATATGATGAAGTTCTACAAGAGCAAATGGAGAATTTAACACCTGAACAACAAGCTTTAGTAACAGAGCAGCGTTTGCTTATTAAAGCTGATCACGATCAGGTTAGAGCGTTGCGTGATGCGCTTATTGAGCAAGACTAATCAAAAGATAATTATACGTATTAAATAAGTAAACATGAGTAATCAAATTGGTTACTCATGTTTATTTTATAGTACTTGGTGATAATATAAGTACAATAGACTCAGTATCGTTATCTGGTTGTGAACGCAACCTTAAGTTACCACTTTGGAAATCAGCCAACCATTCTGTTTTATTTTCATCTACTTCTACAACTAACACTTTATG
>CAYNKN010000440.1:0-1682 GCA_964397805.1 uncultured Chryseolinea sp.
TCAATATTAACAAATTCGTAATGCATTGATGTGAAATCAATCCTAAATTCATTTTAAACTCGCTGCTTGAAAGAATAACTATG
Source organism: uncultured Chryseolinea sp. (assembly GCA_964397805.1). Classification (GTDB taxonomy): domain Bacteria; phylum Bacteroidota; class Bacteroidia; order Cytophagales; family Cyclobacteriaceae; genus Chryseolinea. The sequence goes on from CAYNKN010000440.1 coordinate 84, forward strand.
GATAAGACAGCAGACATCGCTATTGTAGGAGGTGGTATAATTGGATTAGCGCATGCTTACATGGCGCTTCGTAAAGGGTATCGTGTGGTGCTGTTTGAACGTGACGAGTTTGCTGTAGGTGCTTCTGTTCGAAACTTTGGTTTAGTTTGGCCAATAGGGCAGGAGCCAGGCATTGGTTTGGAAAAGGCGCTACGCTCACGCCATCATTGGGAAGAAGTTGCACGTGAGGCTGGTTTTTGGATGCATGCTAATGGATCGATGCATGTTGTTTATCATGACGATGAGTGGCAAGTATTAAATGAATTTATAAAATACTATCGTGATGCTGCTTATGATTGCTCTTTACTAACTGCCGTACAGGTGCAGGATAAATCACCAGTAGTTCGGACAGAAAATTTAAAGGGAGGTTTGTGGAGTGCGACAGAAGGTACGGTATATGCACGTGAAGCCATTCGCAGAATACCGTTATGGTTACAAGAGAAGTATGGACTGATACTGCGGTTCGGTCATGTAGTTACCGAAATCTCCATTCCGCTTGTTAAGACATCGCGCGAACAGTGGCGTGCAGATAAAGTAATTATTTGTAATGGTGCTGATTTTGAAACGTTGTACCCAATACTTTTTGATGCACAACCTATTTCAAAATGCAAACTTCAAATGCTCAAGGGTGTATCCGATAAAAAAATTAAACTAGGGCCAACATTGTGTGCCGGATTAACCCTGCGACATTATGCTGCCTTTGCGCACTGTCCTTCATTAAAAATCGTTGATGCACGCTACGATAAAGAGTCAGCTGAATTTAAAAAGTATGGGGTGCATGTTTTACTGGCACAAAACGAAGCGGGAGAATTTATTATTGGCGACTCACATGAGTATAGCCAAACCGTTGAGCCTTTTGATAGCGAAGAAATTAACCAGGTAATTTTGGATTACCTGCATCAATTTGTTGATTTGGGTAACTTAACAATTACAGAGCGCTGGCATGGCGTTTATCCAAAACTGCAAGGGAATATTAATCTGATGCTGGAAGCCGCAAAAGATGTGATTATTGTGAATGGGTTTGGTGGAGCCGGTATGACGTTAAGTTTTGGTGTTGCTGAAGAAGTAATTGATGGTTTATAACACTTTACTTCGGCATCAAAAAATAAATTACTAGCATAACTACTTTTCTTCGTGAGTTATTAACAGGCAAGTGAGGCTTTGAGGCATCAAAGTAAATAGAGTCGCCCTCTTCTAACATAATCACCTGATTATTGATGTGGTATTCACAATTACCACTAATGATGTACTTAAACTCATACCCATCCGTGGTTGTAGGTTTTCCTTTCGCTCTTGGATTAACCGTTAGCAATACAGCTTCCATGGTACACGTACTCATGTTTTGAGATAAGATGTATTCATAGTAGAACCCTTCTCGTTTTTCGCGTTCCATTTCAACATAGTTGCCTCGCTTTACTAGAAAAAAATCTTTGCCGTTAATAAGTACCATGTCTTCAAAGAATTCTTTTAACGAAATATCAAGCGATTGAATTAACGTGATAAAGACAGGTAACGAAGGTATGGTGCGCGAGTTTTCAATCTTCGAAAGTAGTCCTTTGC
>CAYNKN010000440.1:1692-2855 GCA_964397805.1 uncultured Chryseolinea sp.
GCTCACATGCGTTCGATCAGCTAGCTGTTGAATAGTAAGATTTTTGGAGAGACGTGTGGCGCGTATCTTTTGTGCAATTCGAGATACTACTTCGTTATCAATCATAACAATTTTGTTTACAAATAGTAAACGTAAATATTTTTATAGCGCAAAAACAGTCAGTGCTAGGTTGGTTTATACATATTACTTCAATGTTATCTGCAAAATCAAGCGTGCCAGCTAAATTTCAAAGTTTACTATTTGTTAAATCAAAATCACTTCATTGAATTTTCATTTTCGATTCGAAAGTTTAATGCAGTCGTAATATTTCACTAAACGAAACGTCAAGGTGTTTCTCAACCTTTGATGCTATAAGCAGGAAATGTCTAAGTGACTAAACGCTTGCTTCAGTTTAAATAAACCCTAAATCCATTACACATGAAAAAAAATTTACTAGAGAAATTTTTTTCTTTAGCCTCTCGCCAGACATGTCGATTACTTATGGTAACGTTATGTCTACTTACTGCTAGCGCATTACATGCGCAGGTTACTGTTTCCGGTCGTGTTACGGCTGGAGAAGATAGCTCACCACTTCCAGGTGTAAACATTCTTGTTAAAGGAACTTCATTGGGTACTATTTCTGATGCCGAAGGTCAGTATTCTATTAATGTTCCATCAACTGAAAGTACTCTTGTATTTTCTTTTGTTGGATATTTAGCGCAAGAGATTTCGTTAGGCGGAAGAAATTCAGTAGATGTTGCACTGGCAACAGATGCGAAGCAATTATCGGAAGTTGTTGTAACGGCATTAGGTATCGAGAAGGATAAAAAATCGTTGGGATATTCTTTACAAAGTGTTTCCAGTGAAGATATATCAACTGCTCGCGAGACAAACGTGGTGAATCAATTAGCCGGTAAGATTGCGGGTGTTACAGTCGTTGGTGGTAACTCAGGCGTAGGTAGCTCTGCACGAGTTTCTATTCGCGGTGAACGTTCTGTTATTTTAAATAAGAATCAACCTTTGTATGTAATCGATGGGGTTCCTATTAGTAACGGACTTACCGGTTAGTAACGGACTTACCGGAGCTTCAGGTCGCGGTAACTTGGAAGTAGATTTTGGAAATGGTGCGGGATTTATAAATCCAGATGATATTGAATCGATGACAGTTTTGAAGGGTGCAGCTG
>CAYNKN010000441.1:0-2845 GCA_964397805.1 uncultured Chryseolinea sp.
ATTGATTGAGAAAATTATTGAGTGGTCTGTTATCACCTGGTGTACATACACCTGAAGAAAAAACTAAATGATGTTTTTGTTGAATGCGTGGTATAGTCAGATCGTTGTTCACATTAACATTAAAGTAACCGTGCTGATTCCACAGTCTGCGGGCAGGTACCCAGGGTTCGCTGGCAGATTTAAATACACGTACATGGGAGTATCGTGATGAACCTAAATTACAAAAATTAGTTGCTGCCGTAACATCATTAAAACCACATGTAACACAAAGTTCTGTAGAGCCATCAGCATCTACATCGGCTACAATGGGGTATTCGCGGTTTGTCCTTGAAATACATGCTTGTTGGTTAAATACCGCGCCAGTGGTTCCATCAATGATATAAATAAATCGTTCATCGCGATAAACAATTTCTGATTTACCATCGCCATTGAAGTCAAAAAGTGTACAACCGGTATAACCCGAGGTCTCTTCGTTTACCACAACACGCCATAGTAAATTGAAATTTTGATCAAGGGCGTATAAAAATTTACCCGAAACAAAAGCTGCATTTAAGTTTCCATCGCCATTTAAGTCGGCCAGATTAACCCGACCTGTTCCTTGCTCCCATCCATTTTTATAAAATTCGCCTGTTTTTTCAGGGCAAGCATCTAGCGTAAAGTCTCCGGGAAGCGGGTCGGAAAATGTTTTCACTACATTATTATGGACATCCCAAAAGAATACTGTAGTGTTTGCACCATGTTTCACTGTTGAACCAGAAGCAATAACATCTAAATGTCCATCATTATTATAGTCGGCTACACTAGTGGCATTGAACGGATTTCGAATAAAGTAACTGGGTACACTTTGTAAAAGAGTTCGTGTTCCGGCATCTTCTGTTCTGGCTCCTAGGTTAATTACATAGATAGCACAACCAACTACCAATTCTAGATTATTATCACCGAGTATATCAACCGCCACCGGACCACCATTAAGTCTACCCCAGGTCGTTCCGTTGGTAGCACTGGTTTTTATGATTCGAACACCTGTGTGGGCATCGTAAATTTCATCCTTTACATATAGTTCAACTTTTCCATCACCATCGAAGTCAGCTAATCCATAATTAACCGGATCGCCTAATAGTGCTTTACTTCTCCAAATAAAATTTAAGTTGCAGTCGTAAGCATAGATGTAAGTGGTTTTAGACTCAACCCCAAAGAAAAATATCTCAGCGCAATTGTCATCATCAATATTACCAATAGCAATTTCCCACAAAGGTTCCCAGGTTACAGTACGTTGTACTTTAATGCTGCCATTATTTCCATTTAAAATAAACAGTCGCTTGGTGTAGCGATTCATGGTAATAATTTCGGGCATACCATCGCGATCTAAGTCGCCAATGGCCATACGTGAGAGGTGATTGGTGGTTTCGTTTGGCGAGGCAAAATCAAGCGCCGTAGTAAAAAGTGGGAATTCAGATGGGATAGCCTGACAATTTGTATCGTTGCCTAAATAGAAATCTATACAAGCTACACTGCCTGCGCAATCCGAATCGTAGCAATCAATAAAACCATCTCCATCGTTATCGATACCATCGCCACAATTGGTTTCCTGTGCCTGAGCCAGCCCTGCAAATAAGAATGTAAAAAGTGCAGTAAGGAGTAGTAGCCTCTTCATAAGTTTAAAGTTGTAGTTCGGGTGAACATAACCGCAAAGTTGATATAGTTCACCTGTTTAATGTGGTTATATTGTTAGGTAGTAACTATGCATGTATGTTTTTTCCCAAGATTAGGAACTTTCCACCGATAACAAAATCGATTCCAATGCAGTAAAAACACAATCTAACCTGATTAGCCCTATCGTAGCAGTGTAATGCTTCCCGATCTGGGAGTATTCTCTTCACCATCGCAGCGTATGATGTAGTAATAAACTCCATCGGGCATCGGCCTTCCATTCATAGTTCCATCCCAATCATTCAGGTAAGGTTTGGCGGTAAATATTTTTACACCTTTATCATCATAAATGGTAACAGCACATTGCGGGTACTCATCAATTCCCTCTACAACCCAAAATGGATTAGACACATCACCATTAGGCGAAAAGAAATTACTCGGCTTTAATTTCGAAACAATTTTTTCACCGATTACCTGAAGTTGCACTGTAGCCAGACCAATGCAGCCGTTATCATCAGGACCACTTACCGTATAGGTTGTTGTGGTTTCTGGTGAAGCTACCGGATTGGCAATAGAAGGATTAGAAAGTGTTGATGCTGGTTCCCATTCAAAACTTAATAGTCCAGAGGCAGCTAGCTGGGAGGTTTGTCCTTCTTCAATTAGGGCAGGGGTGGCCGAAACAATTATAGTAGGCGTTGGAAATGCACCGATGAGTCTAACAGCTTTTAATTCGCAGCCATTTGGAGCCGTGACTTCTACACTATACTCGCCAGCAGCAGTAATACTAATGGTAGGGGATGTCTGCCCATTACTCCATAAATACGATGAAAAGGTATCGCTAACTCCCAATGTAAGATTGCCTCCGGGGCATAGATCAAAAGAATTATCGGGATTTGTGATACTTACCGGTGGGGCATCGGTAATGGTAATTGATTTGTTAGTAGATACGCCACACACATTACCTGCATAGGCTACTGTAAGTTGAACGTTGATGTTACCGGTAGTCATAAAAATATGATTAGGATCTCTATCGGTAGAAGTATTACCGCCTCCAAAATTCCATAAGTAGGTTACGGAAGCTTGCGGATCTGAAATAGATTGATTGATAAACGAAACTTCTTGGCCACGGCATGCTGTAGCCGGAGCATCAAAAGCAGCAGCAATAGGGGCGGCAAAAGTAATGGTTGAGCGCGCT
>CAYNKN010000442.1:0-2828 GCA_964397805.1 uncultured Chryseolinea sp.
TGTGCAACGCGCGCGCCATGGGCGAGTTCGGGGCGGTGGCGGTCGTATCCGGCAAGATCCGGGGGCTGACCACCACCATGCCGCTGCAGATCGAGCTTCTCTACAACGAATACCTCGGCCAGGCGGCCTTCGCCGTGGCCTCGGTGCTGGCGCTGCTCGCGCTGGTCACCCTTGTCGCCAAGACCCTGCTGGAACTGCGCTACGGCGACGAGATCGTCGCCTCCGGGCGCCATTGACGGGAGACATCCGATGGAGCTTCGCATCGAGAAGGTCCGCAAGGACTTCGACCGCTTCCCCGCGCTCGACGGCGTGTCGCTCGACATCCGCTCGGGCGAGCTGATCGCGCTGCTCGGGCCCTCCGGCTCGGGCAAGACCACGCTGCTGCGTGTGATCGCGGGGCTGGAGAGCCCGACCGAGGGCCGGGTGTTCTTCGGGGCCGAGGACGCCTCGCTGAAACCGGTGCAGGACCGGCAGGTCGGCTTCGTCTTCCAGCACTATGCGCTCTTCCGCCACATGACCGTGGCCGAGAACATCGGCTTCGGCCTGAAAGTCCGCAACCGCGCCAGTCGGCCGCCCAAGGCCGAGATCCGACGCCGAGCGCTCGAACTGCTCGACCTCGTGCAGCTCAAGGGGCTGGAGGACCGCTATCCCAGCCAGCTCTCGGGCGGCCAGCGCCAGCGCGTCGCGCTCGCCCGCGCCATGGCGATCGAGCCGAAGGTGCTGCTGCTGGACGAGCCTTTCGGCGCGCTCGACGCGCAGGTGCGCAAGGAGTTGCGGCGCTGGCTGCGCGAGATCCACGACAGGACGGGGCACACCACCGTCTTCGTCACCCACGACCAGGAGGAGGCGTTGGAGCTCGCCGACCGCGTGGTGGTGATGAGCAAGGGCCGCATCGAACAGGTCGGTTCGGCGGACGAGGTCTACGACAACCCCGCCAGCCCCTTCGTGCACGGCTTCATCGGCGAAAGCTCGGCCCTGCCGGTGACGCTCGCCAGTGGCGACGTCTGGTTCGCCGACCGGCCCACCGGGCTCAAGGCCCGCGGCGAGGGCGAGGCGACGCTCTACTTCCGGCCGCATCAGGTCGAGATCGTCGAGGAATGCGCCGGCTGCCTCGCCGGCCGCGTCGTCGGCCAACGCCGCCTCGCCGGCGTCCGCCGGCTCGACGTCGAGCTCGGCGGCGGGCGGGCGCGGGTCGAGGTGGACGTGCCCACGGATCACCCCGCCGCCAGCCGCACCGGCATCGCCTTCCGTCCCCGCGCGTGGCGGCTCTACGGCGACGGCCAAGACGGCCGCGTGGCGTCCATCCGCGCCCTCGGCGCCGCCTGAAGCGAACCTGCGGCCGCGCCGGACTTTTCTGTGCGGCCGCACCGTGATCCGATGTCCGCCGCCAAAGCCGCCAGCGGATCGCCATGGCGCTTGACCGGACCGCCGTTCTGCTGCTGCCCGCTGGGGTTCTTGCGACCTGCGCATGCCGGGCGATGTTTTCGCCGAGGTGCGCCCGCGCCGCTGGGCGCTGTCCTCGCGCCCGCCCCATGTCACTGACAACCATCTCCAGGCCCCTGCGATGATCGACGCCCGCTACGGCGGCGGGACGCCCGGCGCCGCTGCGCCCACGCCGCCTGCGGGGCCCGCCGCTCGGGCGACGACGGTCTCCGCCTGCCGCCGCGCACAAGTTTCATGGCCTTGCGGCGTCCTCGCTGACCGGGTTTCTTTGGTTTCCCGCCCTTCAGCAGTGCGCCTTTCCGCCGAATGCCGCGCCGAAGTCTCGCGCCCGCTGTCGCGTCCGCGTTCAGGGATCGCCGATCACCGTGAAATCCGGGCTGCCGTCCCTGGCGCGCCGCGATCTGCCGGCCGGGCGAGCATTCTGGACGATTTTCGGCGGCAAGCCAGAGAGCTTTTGACGACATTCATCAGGATGTCGCGCAGCGCCGCTAGGGTGGAAACGTTTCCAGCGCGATTGACGGAGCCTTGATGCGTCGCCCGACGATTGCCGATGTCGCCCGAACCGCCGGTTGCGCCGTGGCCACGGCCAGCCGCGCGCTGTCGCGGCGCGGGCCGGTCAGCGCCGATGCGCGCGTGCGGGTGGAAGCGGCGGCGGCGACGCTGGGCTTTCGGGTGGATCCGACGGGGCGCGCGCTGCGCGAAGGGCGGTCGGGCGCGATCGGCGTGCTGGTTCCCAGCTTCGCCAATCCGGTGTTCGCCGCGGCGATCGAGGGGGTCGAGGCGGCGGCGACCGAGGCGGGGCTGAGCGTTCTCGTCGCCTGCTCAAGCTACGACGCAGCGCGCGAGGCGGCGGCGGTCAAGGCGCTTATCGACCGCCGCGTCGACGGACTGCTGATGACCGTGGCCGACGCCGCCGCCAGCGCGGCGATCGCCCTGGCGCAAGACGCAGGGGCGCCTTTCGCGCTGATGTTCAACCAGCCGCCCGAGGGACTGCCGGCGGTCTGCGTCGACAACCGCGCGGCCGCCGCCGACGTCGCTGCGGCGCTGCGGGCGGCGGGTCGGCGGAGAGTGGGTTTCGTCGCGGGACGCTTCTCCGGCTCGGACCGGTCGCGCCAGCGCTTCGAGGGGCTGGCCGCGACGCTGGCCGAGGCGGGCGCGGCGCCGCCGACGCTGGTCGAGGTGTCCTACGCCGACGACGACCACCGCGAAGCGCTGGCCGCGCTGTTCGCCCGCGCGCCCGCGACCGACGCGCTGTTCTGTTCGAACGACATGCTGGCCTTGGCTGTGATCGCGGCGCTCCGCGCGCTGGGGCTTGAAACGCCCGACGACGTGGCGGTGGTCGGCTTCGACGGCATCGCCGTCGGCGCCCTGCTGCGCCCGAGCCT
>CAYNKN010000443.1:0-2826 GCA_964397805.1 uncultured Chryseolinea sp.
GAAAACCTGCAAGAATTGGAAGACGATGGCCAGCCCTATGAAAGCATCGAAGAAATTTGGCCAGATTACCCTACTAAAGAAGATTTCTTTTTTAATGAAGACGAATACTGATCTGTACAAAACAGATTAACACGTAAAGGCTGATGGTGACATCGGCCTTTTTAGTTTACAGTTCAGCGACATTAAAATCGTATGGCATTATTTCTTTTAATTTTTAGCGAAAAAGCTGGTGCTTTTAAGCGTAAGAACGCGTAGTTCGCAGCAAATTTTTAGACTATGTCACAGATAAGAAATTTCAAATTGTTTAATCTATTAGTCGCGGTTGTACTACTGCTAGCTTCGTGCAAAAGTATGAATAAGGCTACGAAGGGTGCCATTGTCGGAACTGCAGGAGGTGCAGCGGCAGGAGCTGCAATCGGTAAGGCTGCCGGTAATACAGCCGCAGGTGCAATTATTGGTGCAGCCGTGGGCGGAAGTGCCGGTTTTCTGATTGGCCGTTATATGGATAAACAGGCGGCTGAGTTGAGAAAAGATTTAGAAGGTGCCGAAATTGAGCGAGTAGGCGAAGGCATTAAAATCACGTTCCGTCAAGGTATTCAGTTCGCAGTAAATTCTGCCGAGCTAACAGCGGCATCGAAAACTAACCTGCAAGATTTGGCTAAAACCCTAAACAAATACGAAGACACCAATATTCTTATTGAAGGACATACCGATTCAACCGGAAAGCACGATCATAATGTTAGGCTTTCTGAAAGACGAGCTAATGCCGTTTCTAACTACTTAAAAACTCTAGGCATTACGGGTGTACGCCTTACTACAGTAGGTTATGGTCCTGATCAGCCGGTTTCTGATAATAGTACAGTAGATGGACGCCAACAAAACAGACGCGTAGAGGTAGCTATTTTTGCGAATGACAAGCTTAAAAAGAAAGCTGAGAAAGGGGAAATTTAAAATTGATTGGAGGCTGTCTTAAAAAATTTATTGTCAGGTGAAACAGCGCATCACGCAGATTTATTTTTAAGACAGCCTCATTCGTTTTATGTATGCTAATGCTTAAGTAATGCAGAGGCTACGATTAAATCTTCAGGTGTAGTAATCTTGATGTTTTCGTAGCTGCCTTCAAAGAGTGAGATAGTATAGCCGGCACGTTCGGCAACACTTGCATCATCGGTAAGACTCGGATCTTCCTTTATTTCATATGCTTGTTTTATAAGTGATACCTGAAATGTTTGAGGAGTTTGAATCAACCTGAATTTTGATCGGTCTACTGCTTTTGTATTATCCTGATCTGTTATCCGAATCGATTCTTTTAACCGAACTGCAGCCACGGCAGATTGATGCACAGCAGCCAAGCGAAATGAGGCACCAATAATATCTTCGCTTACTAACGGCCTCACGCCATCATGAATGGCCACGATTCCATCGCCCTCAATTTTAGAAAGTCCGTTTTTTACTGATTGAAAACGCGAGTCGCCTCCTTGTTGTAGCAATACAGGTTTTTCAAATTGATGCTTTTGGCATAAGTCTTCCCAGGTGGAAAAGTCATCTGCGGGTAGTACAAGTATAATGTTGATCGCAGACGAATACCGATAAAATGCATTGAGCGTATGCATGAGAATGGGCAGTCCATTGAGTTCTAAAAATTGCTTGGGGGTTTTACTTTTTATGCGCGTTCCCTTTCCTCCTGCAACAATAAGTGCGTATTCTTGAGAATTCATAGCTTTGATTAACAATCTATACTCACCATGATTTTTCTTAGACTTTTGCTTATTATTTTCAATGTTGCAGTGGTTACTTACTTGGTTTACCGAATGCTTCAAGTAGCCAAGCAACCCATCCAAAAAAGTAATAAGGTGCTGATTATATCGGCTGGCGTGTTATTGCTGCTTACCCCGGTAAGTATGTTTATTGGGCTCTTAGCACCCTCTTTCTTATACTTTATGATTTACCCTGTGGCGATATCACTTTTTCTATACCTGATACGCGAGGTAAATTGAGTCAAATTTTGTGCGCCTACCTAATCTTTAACGATTAGATAATGAGCATGGCATCTCCATAGGTAAGGAATTTATATTTTTCCTTACGCGCTACCTGATACGCTTCGGTGATTAGCTCAAACCCACCAAATGCTGAGGCCATCATAAGTAGCGTAGACTCTGGCATGTGGAAGTTGGTGATCATAGCGTTACAGATTTTAAAGTCGTAAGGCGGAAAAATAAATTTATCTGTCCAGCCTTCGCGAGCTTTCAATCTGTTATTAGCGGATACGGCAGACTCTAACGCGCGCATAGAAGTAGTACCGATGGCACAAACTCTATTTTTATTATCAAGGGCTTTATTAACCATATCCACCACCTCTTGACCCACGATAAAATTCTCCGAATCCATTTTGTGTTTGGTGAGGTCCTCCACATCAACCTGACGGAAAGTACCTAAGCCAATGTGCAAGGTAATGTGCGACATTTCAACTCCCTTTAACTGAAGTCGCTTGAGTAACTGGCGGGTAAAATGTAATCCGGCAGTAGGCGCAGAAACGGCACCTTTATTTTTCGCAAAGATGGTTTGGAACCGATCTTTATCTTCTGCTTTAATTTTTCGCTTGATATATTTTGGAAGTGGTGTTTCCCCTAAGGTTTCTACTACTTTATCAAAAGCTTCAGAATCACCATCGAATAAAAACCGAATTGTTCTTCCACGTGAGGTAGTGTTATCAATTACTTCGGCTACTAAGTCGCCATTACCAAAGTAGAGTTTATTACCTACTCTAATTTTACGAGCAGGGTCAACCAATACATCCCATAAGTGCATTTCGGCATTGAGCTCGCG
>CAYNKN010000444.1:0-2824 GCA_964397805.1 uncultured Chryseolinea sp.
TTCAAGTTAGTGCGCACTTTTACTTGCGAGAAATCTTCTTCTGCCTTGGGGGTGAGTTGATTGGTAGGAGGTAAATTACTAGTTGTAGTATCGTCTGCTAAAGATTCAGACTCTTCATTGGGAGCAGCGACCATTTCTAACATGTCGCTATCCATAGACATAGAAGCAGATACTTCTGACTTCTTCATCTTAGCATAACCTGTTACTGTTACACCATTACCTGCTCTATATCGTCTATTCTTATAATAAAAATCATAAAAACTATATCCAAACCAATTGAAGTTGTCGAAGTACGCACCATCAGGTGATCGTTCATGTCCGGGGTTCCATGTTTTTGTATAGCTTGTTAGATTTTTTTTATTAAAACCATTGCTACTACTCCAACTCAGGCGAATATAATGGGAGTTGAAAAAATTGGCATACCAACTATTACTTCTAAACTCGTCAAGCGATTCATCGTACAGTGTTGCTACCATTTCGGCAGCCACTTTCTCAGCATCTTTTCCTTTAACTTTAATTTTCCATTGCTCTTGTTGGCCGGGTTGAAGTTTATCGCGGAAGCTTTCAAATGAAATATCTAAAGCTTTGTTGGTAAAGGGTACCGAAATCGTCTGACTTTGAGTGTAGAGTCGGTTGTTCTTAATGAACGTGTAATGAATGCCTACATTACCACGGTAGGCTTCGGTAATCGGAAGTTCAAACAGTCGTTGTTCGTTACTCAGCGTAATCCATTGCTTCGAAAGTAACTCGCCATCTCGTTCTACTTCATAGAGTACATTTATTTTTTTATCGGAAGTGCCCAGAGTGAAACTTGCTTTTTCTCCTGGCTCGGCTACCATTTTAACAGATTGAAAATAACTTACCTGTGGTGTAGGAATGGTTTTATCAGAAGGTGCCGATACCGTAAAGTAGCTTACTTCTTTTACTTCTTGTCCGGAAGCATCCAGTGCTTTTATCTCTAACACATATTCACCCGACTTCCATTTGTTTAGATTGTTAATGGAAAATGTTTTCTTTTCATCGGTATTAAAATTCAGATCGAAAACTTCTTTTGATCGCTCCCACTTAAATTTGTTTGTTTCTTCTTCAAACAAATCGAAAGGGAAATGCTGATAGTATTGTTCGCGCGTGTAAAGTGCCCGATCGGGTTGTTCCCATTGTCGTGCACGAAAAGTTTTGGTTGGCGACTTTAACTCAAAGATTTTTATGCTTCCTTTCGCTGCTTCAAATTGTCCGGCCAGATTCGTAGTGGAAATAGAAAATTCTTTTGTGGCTGTACTCAGTTGATCTTTATTGATATTACTTATACCGACACGTACCTGTAATGATTTATAGCCAACCGAAATCGTAGTACTGCTACTGTGCGTTTCTCCGTTGATATCCGTAACATCGGCATATACGGTATAGTCAAAAATAGGATCGGAAGCTCGATCTACACTTAAATCAGGAATGGCTTTAAAGTCTACTTTGAATTTCCCTTGTTCATCCGTTTCGGTTACACCATTCGTAATCTCTACTTCGGGTGAAGGCGGATAATATCCCCAGCGACTCCACCACCAAAACGGATAGCGTGCCACACGCACTACGCGATAAGTTACTGAAGCACCATCAATAGTAGCACCTGAATAGGCACGCGCAAATCCTTCAGCTTTAATAGTATCTTCCAATCGGAACGAACCTTTTATGGGTTCGAAACCCACTTCAAATTTTGGCCGTTTGTATTCTTCAACAGAAAAATAAACCGTACCACTTCCATTCTGCAAACTCATTTGTCCGGTGAGTCCAGAAGAAGGAGCCGTAAAGGTTCCGCTAAACGTACCGTATTCATTAGTCGTTACATCTACACTGCCTCGCACTTGCCGATTTACATCATACAGTGTAACAGTATAGGGGGATCTTTTCGCCAGTTCAGAAGTTTTACCATCGGTGTTTACGACCAATCCCTTAAAATAAATTGTTTGACCAGGGCGATAGATAGCACGATCTAAAAAGAAAAATGTTTGAAGATCTATTTCATGTTTGTCTTCCTGATACTGGTTGATGGTTCCGCCATAGTAGGCGTATCGGTCAATAGGTTCTGTGCTATTGCGATCTTGACGATAGGTAAAGTGGAACGAGAAATTTCTTCGGTTATCATTTTTAATATACGGTACGCGAATGTATCCTTTTGCATCGGAGGTATAGGTGCTAATTTTAACCGATTCATATTCTTGCTTTCTGGAATTATATTGATTGGAATACGCATCGGCTATTACGCCCGCAAGTGGTTCACCACTTTTACGATGAAGTACATATACTTCAGTACTTCCGTCTTTTAGATTGCGATGAATGTAGCTGATGTTAGAGATAGTAGTAAAGGCATACGCCAATCCATTTTTAGTAATAGCAAAATTCGGTTGGTGGCTGAACAAAACCATGTACTCGCCTTCGGGTAAGGCATCGAGTTTTACTTCCAAACTATGCTGCTGAAAATCCTGGTCATCGGGTAATACAAATTTGCCAGACTTTGCCGGAGTTTTAGATACAAAGTATTCTATAAATTTTTCTTCGCGATCTACGTTATAGTTGCGTTCCCATTTTCTTCGCTGAGCTTGCACTTCTTCGCGCGTTACTTTTATGATGCGATAATGTAAGTCAGTAAAATTTTTATAGCGCACTAAACTCCGAAAGGGTTCGCCCGGAATGTTGTTCTCTTCGATGACGGCACTCACCGATTTGGCAAGAATATCAGCCTGTAGATTTTCGCATTGTATGGCACCATCCGAAGCGGGAAAACGCTTTTTGGCCGTCTCCGTTATGTCGAACGCTTTTTTGAAATCCCACT
>CAYNKN010000445.1:0-848 GCA_964397805.1 uncultured Chryseolinea sp.
AATACATTTTGTAATGCGGGTTATTGCCTTTTTAATATGCTCCAGTTTATCTATTTCGCTTTTAGCGCAAGACGATGCTGAAGTATCGGCTATACCGAAACACAAAAGGATTGACTCGGTTCGTGCAGAAAATATTCGATCATATCCAAATCATTTTTTTATTTGGACAGTATTAAAGCAACGCGACCTTGATTTTGAATTACGCGATTTGCCCAACCGAAATACGAATTTAACTTATCGTACAAACAAACCTTACGCGTTAGGTTTTGGTATGTTTATTTTTGATTTAGCCGTTGAAGTAGCGTTTGCCATTCCTTTAAATGAAAAGAGTAAACGCCTTTATGGCGATTCCGAGTCACGCGATCTTCAATTGAATTTAATAGCGGAGAAGTTTGGTATTGAATCCTTTTATCAAAAGTATGAAGGGTTTTACATTACCAATCCAAGAGAACAAATTTTAGCGAATACACCTTTTCCACAGCGAGCCGATATTGCCACCCGTAATTTCAGTTTAACAGGCAACTATGTTTTTAACAACAAAAAATTCTCCTTTCGCTCAGCCTACAACTTTGTGGAGCGGCAATTGCAAAGCTCGGGTTCGTTTTTATTGGTAGGCTCCATTAATGGTATGCGCGTAAAGGGCGACTCGGCAATTATTGGAGGAGCATATGCAACTGATTTTGGTGAGAGTTCTACCATACAAGAGTTTAGGTCTACCATCCTTAGTATTTCACCAGGGTATACCTATAGCTTAATTCAAAATGGATTTTTTCTAAATGGTACTTTAGCCTTGGGGCCAGCACATAATTGGTCATCGTATACGACAGAAGAAGGAGGACTTACGAATG
>CAYNKN010000445.1:858-2819 GCA_964397805.1 uncultured Chryseolinea sp.
AATGACATTCGGTTTACTACCTATGTAGCTGCGCGTTTAGCTATTGGTTATAATGGTGATCGGTTTTTTGGAGGGATGAGTTTTGCTACACAAGGTCGTGCTACCCGATATGATTCTGTTTCATTAAGTGCTTCTACCGGAACTTTCAGAATTGTTGCCGGCTATCGCTTTCGGAAATTTGGGTATCTTAAAAAAGGTGTTTTAGATATTCCCAATGAAATATTTTAGTGAATCACTTTTCCAAAATGGTTTTACTCGTTGATGTAAGTTAGTCTTCTTTGCTTTTTGGATAATCAAAGAAAATCATCTTCGCTTGCCCCCAGCGCACTTCGCTCCAGGAGCCTACTTCAATTTGAAACGCGACTACACCACAAGTAGGAATGTTATCGATATCAAAGTCATCATCTTTCAAAATATTGACAAAATCCGTTAGTCCGGGATTATGCCCAACAAGTAGCACGGTATTAAACTTATTATTGAGTCCTTGAACAACACTTAAAATGGTTTCCTCATCAGCATGATAAAGCTTCTTATCCAGTTTTATTTTTTCTATTGAATAGTTTAAAATCTTGCCAATTCTTTTAGCTGTTGAGCGAGCTCGTTTTGCATGACTAGATACTACTAAATCAGGATGAATATCTCTCTCCTTTAACCGTTTACCCATTCGAGGAGCATCGCGTTTACCCCGATCATTTAGGGGGCGGTCGATATCGGCTTGTTCGGTATCAGCCCAACTTGATTTCGCATGACGTATGATATAAATTTTCTTCATCAGCAATTAATTTTTCATTTTCAGGTAACCAGAATAGTTAAAATGTATTTTTCTTCTGGTATATAATTTCACAGCTAGTTGGCTTCTAAACCTTGTGCTATCTGAACTTAAATGTAAATCAAAAACCACGAAGTCTTATCTTAGCACCTTCATGTTCCTCAATAAAAAATCGCGTAGAAAAATTAGGTATGCTTTGGTGTATCGGTTCGTGCAATTTCTCATTTTTTTTGCACACACTATGCCCCGAACATGGTGGTTAACCTTATGTGGGTTTTTAGGCCGCATAGCCTATTTGGTTACCACGCAAACCCGTGCACTGGTGATACAGCATTTAACGTGGGTTTATGGTGGCGATAAAAGTGTTGCAGAAATTACAACATTAGCCAAGCGTGTGTATGAATACTTCGGAAAAAATGCCGGTGAAATTTTACGTGCGAGTAAAATAAACTCCTTGCCCGAAATGGAAAAATTTACTGTATCGCATGGCTATGAACATTATGAAGCGGCTCATAAAGCCGGAAAGGGTGTAGTATTTGTTTCATGCCATGTGGGGGCATTTGATTTACAGGTGAGTGTAATGGCGTTGCGCGGATTAAAGCCCCACGTTATTGGTACTCCATTAAAAGATGAACGCTTAAACCAGTTATTATGGCGCTACCGAAATCAATATGGTGCGGTAGCGGTTGAGCGCGGACGCGAAACATTTAAGCTGATAAAAGTTTTGAAGTCGGGTGGCTCGGTGGCGATACTCATCGATCAAGATACAAAAGTAAAAAGTCGCTTTGTTGATTTTTTTGGGCGCCCCGCAGCTACTCCCGTAGGAGCAACGCTACTAGCATTAAAAACCGGTGCTGTAGTTATTCCGGCCTACATTCATTTGCATGATGATGGCAAGCAGCATATCCATTTTTTACCACCAGTAGATATGGTGATTACGGGTGATGAAGAAGTGGACATGGTATATAATACACAAGTGCTAACCAATTTTATTGAAGATGTTATTCGTAAGCACCCGGAGCAATGGGTATGGATGCACGAACGATGGAAAACTAAACCCGGTGAAGAAATACAGTAACGTTAAGGCGTTTACAGGGTAACCCGTATGGAATTACTTTTTAAAGATGAAGTAAACGGCCAACACCAACAAGACAAAACCAATGAAGTGATTAAGTCGAAATGTTTCGTTTTT
>CAYNKN010000446.1:0-2787 GCA_964397805.1 uncultured Chryseolinea sp.
GTGATGTTAGGTTTATCCCTTCGGGCATTTTTGACATAACGGGTTTAAAAACCAAGGGATCTTCATCTGGATCAAATACGTAATCGTTTGATATCTGATAACTGTTTTGTGTAGATTGCTTCACATAGAAAACAGGCAGATCTTCTACTACGGGCGGCCTGTTTACGTGATTTACTGTAAAGGTTACCTCTTGCCTAGCACGATTACCATCTGGCCATGTACCCTGAAAAATTACCGTAAAATCTTTTGTCTTGGCAACTCTATCTACCAGATCGAAAGAAGGTTTCCAATGAAAATTTCCTAACGTATCGAAATGAATACCCAAATCGCGCGCCCCTTCAATAGAGTATTTAACTTTTTGATTATTCCCATTATGCTTAACCCAAAAAGATAAGTCTTGATTTTCGTTTAGAATATTCCAACCTATAGAATCTGGAAAGACAAGCTCATAGTGGTTCTGTCCGAATAAAATTATACTAGTACCTAATAAAATAGACAACAGGAGAATATGCTTCACGTAAGTAATTTTAAAATTGGAGTGCTAATTTAGTAAGATCAACACGTAGTAGAATGCCACGTACCAAAATCAATCAAAACGAAAGTAATTTTTTTAGTGATGTATTCGAAGTGGTTAAGTTAATTCCTAAAGGTAGAGTAACGAGTTACGGTGCCATCGCTAATTTTTTAGGACTTAAATCCAGCGCTCGAATGGTTGGTTGGGCCATGCATGCTTCTCCAAAAGGAGTTCCTGCTCATCGGGTAGTAAACAGTACTGGTTTACTTACGGGCAAACATCACTTTAAAACACCTTACACCATGCAAAAACTTTTAGAGAAAGAGGGGGTGAAGGTAATCAACGACAAAATTCAACGGTTCAACGAGCATTTCTGGGATCCCGGCAAAGAATTATCGGTAGATTGAATTCAATACGAGAAAAAAGCATCCCAAAAGGGGAAGAGATTTTTTGGTAACCCCCTAAAATCAATCCATTTTCATCGATTTCTCACATGGCATGTACTTTGGCTATTGCTGATCAAAGTTTAACCATGAAGATCCTCTGTTCATTGTTAGTAGTTGCACTCTTCTCCGTTGGCGGAGTAGTTTTCGCCTCGTCAGCGGATTCCATTTCAATGACTAATCCTAAACAGACAAATGTATTTGTCTTTAAAGCGGATAAGAAATTTTTAGGATCTCGCGTAGAGGTTTTTTCTTCCTCAGGAAGGCTAATCACTTATCAAGAGCTTCAAAAGCGAAAAATGGCGATAGATTTTTCACACGTTCAATCAGATATCTATACCATCGTCATTTCGAATAGCACAGCTCGTAGAGCATTTAGATTCAATAGAAAATAACAGGGCTAATAAAGCCAAAAAATATAGTGGGGTTGGTTTTAATCGGGTTTAGGTCGCTTTCAACAAGAGCGACCTTTTCCTTTTTTAAGGCTTTTGCTTTTTTGAAACTGCCCAAAGTCCAATAAAAGTAATAATGCCATTTATAAGTAATATCTCTAAGCCAATTTTGTAGCCATCAAACCAACTGGCGGAGTGGCTACTTATTATGTAAGAAAGTACTGGCGATAATAAACATATTAGTGGCACTAGCTTATCGCGAACATGTAATCTGGTCAATACTCCAAATGAAAACAATCCCAACAACGGTCCATACGTATAACCGGCCACATTAAGTACAGCATCAATAACAGAACGTTCATTAATTTCTTTGAAAATAAGTATGATCACCAAAAAGAGCACTGAAAAGCCTAAGTGAACATAAAATTTTTGTCGCTGCTTCTGCTTTTCCTGTTTGTCTTTAAAATTAAGAAAGTCGATACAAAAAGAGGTTGTTAATCCGGCTAATGCAGAATCTGCACTAGCATATGATGACGCTGTAATACCTAACAAAAAAAAGATTCCCACGGCTAATCCTAATTCCTGAAAGGCTAATCGTGGAAAAAGCTCATCAGAAACTTCGGGCAGCGGAATATTCTTGGCGGCACTATACATATAGAGCAAAGCCCCCAGCACCAAAAACAACAGGTTCACTACTACCAGAATAAGACTAAACCAAAACATATTCTTTTGTGCATCGCCCAATGTTTTACAGGTTAAGTTCTTCTGCATAATTTCTTGATCCATGCCCGTCATGGTAATGGCTATAAAAGCCCCTCCAATAAATTGCTTAGGAAAAAATAAGGTTGATTTAGAATCATCAAAATAAAACATCTTAGCGTGCGGCCCCGCTTTAATTGCCTCCACCATTTCTGAAACAGAAAGCCCCATTTGCTGCATGATTTGCCACACCGCAATACATACAGCCGAAACTAAAAACAAGGTTTGAAAGGTGTCTGTCCACACAATGGTTTTAATACCTCCCTTAAAAGTATACACCCAAATTAATGCAATGGTAGTTGCTACCGTTACATAGAATGGAACATGCCAAGCTTCAAAAAGGAACAACTGTAACACGGTGGCCGCTAAGTATAAGCGTAAGGATGAGCCAATAGTGCGAGAGATCAAGAAAAAAAATGCGCCCGTTTTATAGGACCAAAAACTAAAGCGTTGCTCAAAGTATGTGTAAATAGAAACCAAGTTAAGCCTATAATAGAGCGGCATAAGCACCCCAATAATTACCCAGTAGCCCACCAGATAACCCAACACAATTTGAAAGTACCCAAAACCAATTTTACCTACGTTACCCGGAACTGAAATAAAAGTAACCCCCGATAGCGATGCGCCAATCATACCAAAGGCTACTAAATACCAAGGCGATTGCCGACCGGCGAGGAAG
>CAYNKN010000447.1:0-2777 GCA_964397805.1 uncultured Chryseolinea sp.
AATGTCGCCAATCATACCATCTTTTACACGCTTATATAGTTCGCGGTAAGAGTTTTGGTAATGACGCTGCAAGCCAACCACTACATTTAGTTTTTTCTTTTTTGCTTCTTCGGCTGCCGCTAATACTTTTTGAACACCGGCCGGATCAACTGCAACCGGCTTTTCCATAAACACGTGCTTGCCTTGCTTGATTGCTTCTTCGAAATGAATGGGACGGAAGCCAGGCGGTGTAGCTAAAATGATCACATCGGCCAGGGCTATCGCTTTTTGATAGGCATCGAAGCCAACAAATTTCGTTTCTTCTGTAACGGTTATTTTAGCCTTTACATTTCCACCTGCGCCAGACCAATCAGAAAGATCGTCTGAAGTAAGTGCGGAATAACAACTATCCAAGCGATCGCGAAACGCATCGGCCATAGCCACAAGCTTTACATTTTGTTTGGTAAGTAGTGCCTGCATAGCTGCTCCAGTACCACGGCCACCACAGCCGATAACCGCTACTTTAATGGCATCATCTACGCTGGTAAAGTAGCCCGCATTCGACATCATCGGCATGGCCATTAAACCGCCAGCGAGTAACGAAGATTGCTTTACAAAAGCTCTTCGTGATGGATTCATTTCATTCTTTGTCATAGTTGGTTGTGTTTGTATAAATCGCACACTTATTTTAAATAAGATGCATAAAATTTTTCAATCTCAGCTTTAGCTGGTTGCTCCACAGGCCTAACCACGCGAAAGCCAACATACATGGCATCGGTTAGCCACCATCTGCTTTTAGGAATTTGCGGATCACGCACATTCCAATCAGCCGTAGACGATATACGATTTGCACAACGCAAGTCAGTAGCATCATCTAAATACGAACCGCCTCTGGTTACCCGTGGATATTTGGCGCCCGGAGGTACCGTTGGATTTTTTGCGCCATCGGTTAGTTTTTGGTAGGCGGCTGCATCATACTGATCGAGCGTCCATTCGCTGAGGTTACCCAGCATATCGTACAGTCCCCATGCATTGGGTTTTAACTGTTTTACTTTTTGAAATTTTGAATGACTGTTTTCAGAAAAGAAGGCATATTCTTTTAATGATTTTAAATCGATGCCAGTTGGGTAGGTTGTTTTACTTCCTGCCCGACAGGCATATTCCCACTCTGCCTCGGTAGGTAGGCGATAAAAGAAACCTGTTTTGGTGTATAGCCATTTACAATACATGATAGCTGCTTGCTGACTCATACTGTTCGCGGGTTGTTTCGCATCGCGACCCATACCCCAAGTTAAATCAATGTATTGTGCCGTGGGGCGCGATACGGCATCTACTTGTATCGCTTTTGTTTGGGGTACATCCATATTCTTAAAGTAGGCGTCCCACTCGGCAAAAGTTACTTCGTGTTCTTCCATCCAAAAAGCGGATACAGCTACCTTTTTTTGTGGGCCTTCATCATCGGCTCTTCCTTTTTCAGTTTTCGGGCTACCGATTGTAAATGAACCAGCCGGTATAGCCACCATGTTAAATTTGACAGAAGTGCCCGGTATGGTTTGCTGATACGATTGGTGTGATTGCGCCAATACACCAGTTGTACTACCGAGCGCAAAAAATAACCATGTTAAAAAGTAGGGAAGTAGTTGTTTTTTCTCCAGCATGATAAGGTGATAAGGAAGCCAAGGTAAAAAAACATTGGCCTGCCTGCAACCAGTAGTATACTGTAAGATTTAAAATATGCTGGTATTAACGAGGATATGTACGATTAAATGCCCAACTAAAAGAGTATCGAAGTTTTTTATAGCCTTTTGATAAGCGCCATGTAGAAACCATCAAAACCTTCGGAGGGCCAGGTGCGGCTTTCTTCGATTAATTCATACTTGCCGGATTGATTGGCTAAGAATTTCTCGACTTGCTTTTCATTTTCCGCAGGAAGTATACTACACGTAGCATACACCATTAACCCTCCCGGTTTTACCATTTGGCAATAGTCGTTAATGATATGCTGTTGCAGTGTTATTACTTCATTAATAAAGTCTTCCGTAAGTTTCCACTTAGCATCGGGGTTTCGTTTGATAACACCCAAGCCAGAGCACGGTACATCCAGCAACAAGCGATCGGCAGCGTTCTCTAATCGCTTAATGGTTTTCGAAGATTCAATAACACGTGTTTCTACATTACTTATTTCGCCCCTGTGCGCGCGCTTTTTCAGTTCGTTTAGTTTCCATTCTTCGGTATCCATAGCAATAATGCGCCCTTTGTTTTCCAACATGGCGGCAATATGGAGTGTTTTACCTCCGGCTCCGGCACACGCATCGATTACACGCATGCCGGGTGTAAGTTGCATAAAGTGTGCGATGCGTTGCGATGCGGCATCTTGTACTTCGAAGAGTCCTTCTTTAAATGCCGGTAACCGAAAAACATTTTGACGCTCGTTTAATACTAGTGCATCAGGGAAGTTTTCGAGAGTGGATGTTTTTACGCCTTCTTCTTCCAACAATTTTTTTAATTCGCGAACCGTAGTTTTTAGGGTATTTACCCGAAGTACTACGGGAGCCTCTTCGTTGAGGGCACTTAACTCTTTATCCCACAAGTTTCCTAGTTCACGTTCACCCAAATCGTCTAGCCAATCGGGAACGGACTCGTTGATTTTTCGAATCGTTTTAAATCGCTCGGCACGTTCATTTATTTTCTTAGGCGAGAGCTCCTTAAACTCTTCCCAATCGGGTAATGGCACCCCATTTACAATGCACCAACAACCTAATAGCGACCAGTAGTCGTTGGCGGGTGTATCAGAAACT
>CAYNKN010000448.1:0-2769 GCA_964397805.1 uncultured Chryseolinea sp.
GAGCTTTTCTTTTGGGGAAGCAAAAGAAAAGCGGGTAGATAAAGGCGATCTATAAATGAAAGTTGAACGCCTTACGGTTCAATGAAAATTGGATAAGTTTCTGTTTTTCGTTTATTGAACATTTTATCGTGACTGGAGAAATCTTGTATTTCATCTGTTAATAAATAATTGTCTTAAAGTAGGCAGATGGAATCGCCTGAATTAACATGCCGTTGGGTATAAAGCATTTGTATGGCGATTTCATGTACTATAGATGTATTTATCTAATGCCTTGACTTTCTCGGCAAGCCCTATGTAAAGAATCTTGAAAACAAAGTAATGCGCAAGAAACCTGATTGAAATCGTTAGCAGAAAATCATAATCCGCAAAATGGACATGCTGTATCCACAAAGTAATCACTAGGTATTTCATCTTTTGAGATTAATGATACCTTTGTCCTAAATTCTCTACAGGATTAGTGGACTTCAACTTTATACAACTCTATACGCTACTCGTGGTGATCTTTCTGGTCGTCAGCTTGTATAAAGAACTCTTCAACCCTGCGTTTAGCTTTTTTATTTGTACCGTAGCATTGTTGCTACCGGGCATCATAACACCTCCCGAACTTTTAAAAGGATTATCCAATCAACAGATCATCGTTATCTTCTTGCTGATATTAGTGACTTCGGGTATCCGTTTGATTTTCGGTTCCGAGATGTTTACGAAGCTTTTTAGCGCAAACTTAAAACCTAAAGCCTTTCTGCTACGCATGATGCTTACGGTATCAACTATGTCGGCCTTTCTAAATAATACACCGATTGTAGCGTTCATGATTCCGTACGTAAAAGATTGGGCTGATCGGAGAGGTGTTGCGGCATCCAAATTTTTAATACCACTTTCGTTTGCCACCATAGTAGGAGGGATGATAACTGTTATTGGTACCTCTACTAACTTGGTATTAGCGGGTTTGATGGCCGAATACAACTTGCCAACATTAGTGTATACCGACTTTCTATACCTCGGTATGATCGTTACCGTCTTAGCATGGATTTACCTCTATTTTATTGGATATAATTTACTTCCCGAGAACAGTAATAAATTAGACGCACTACGCGAAAATGTTAAAGAATACATTGTTGAAACAGAAATCTTTGAAGGCTCAACACTAATAACTAAAACAGTTAAAGAAGCGGGGCTTAGAAATTTACAAGATATTTTTTTGGTAGAGATCATCCGGGATGAGCGTATTATCTCACCGGTTTCACCGGATGAAGTACTAGAAGCTGGCGATTTACTTTTTTTCTCCGGAAATATTCAAGCCATTTACAACCTCATTAAAGAAGACAATGGTTTGCGCATCCCGAAGCAAGATAAGCTGGAGGTATCGGGTCATTTTAATTTTGCAGAGGCCGTTATACCGGCTAATTCTGATTTGATTGGTGTGCGTATTAAAGACTCAAACTTCCGTAAGAAATTCGATGTGTCCATTATTGCCATACATCGCAATGGCAAACAAGTGCCGGGTAAAGTAGGTGAGATGGTGCTAGCGGGTGGCGATTTTTTATTACTTCTGTCTGGCGAAAACCGGCAAAATGGAACACACGAGAAAGATTTATTTTTTGTATCGCGCCCACAAAAGTTAGATGCACCGCGCTCGCCTTGGTTAAAGTGGTTTGGTTTTGCTGCCTTTGCTTTTTTACTAGTGGGTATTATTGGTTACTTGCCCTTGTTCTCCGTAACCATTGGCATTTTAATGGCATTTGTACTTTTTGGTATTCTTAACATTGGTGTGATCAGGCGTGAACTTGACTTGAGTTTATTAATGGTATTGGTGTGTTCATTAGCGATTGGTGTTGCCCTCGAAAAATCAGGAACAGCGGCACTCGTGGCGGGTTGGATTATTGATGGTGGAAAATCATTCGGATCTGTGGCAGTTTTATCCGCCTTATTTTTAGTTACTATCTTTTTAACCGCTTTAGTAACAAACCCGGCTGCGGTTTCTATTATGTTTCCCATTGCTATGTCGTTAGCAGAACAAATGAACTTACCTTCTACGCCATTTTTTGTGGCTATCGCTTTTGCGGCATCGGGCGATTTTATGACACCTATAGGTTATCAAACGAACCTCATGGTTTACGGACCGGGAGGCTATACATTTAAAGATTTTATTCGGGTAGGTACACTCTTTACTATACTTTATGGCGTAGTTTGTATCGCCTTTATTTCATTTTATTATAACCTCGTATAATGGCCGAGCATATTTATCCCATTCAAACCAAAGTAAGTAAAGCACAGCGCGAAGAAGTGTTGCAGCAGCGAGCCACACTCATTTGGTTTACCGGACTTTCTGGTTCTGGGAAATCAACATTAGCCGTGCAAGCAGAAGCACAATTACATCAGCAAGGAATAAAGACATACTTGTTAGATGGCGATAATATTCGCTTTGGCTTAAATAAAGATTTATCATTTACCGATGAAGGCAGGGTCGAAAACATTCGAAGAATAGGGGAGGTAGCGAAGTTAATGCTCGATGCCGGACTGGTTGTATTGTCGGCTTTTATTTCTCCTTTTCGAGCCGATCGCGAGCAAGTAAAAGCTATTGTAGGCGAAGCGAATTTTATTGAAGTATTTGTGGATGCGCCATTGGAAGTATGCGAGCAGCGCGATGTAAAAGGCTTGTATAAAAAAGCACGTGCTGGTGAAGTAAAAAATTTTACGGGTATTGATTCACCGTATGAAATGCCAACACATCCGGATGTGCATATTGAAACGCATGTACTACATCTGGAT
>CAYNKN010000449.1:0-2767 GCA_964397805.1 uncultured Chryseolinea sp.
CCAATCGTAGCTGACTTGCTTCATCAAACATTACAATGTCAAAATAACCATTCATCCCTTTAAATAAGTTACTTGCAACATCAGGCGAAGTAAGAATTATCGGGAAAAAGGTTGTAAATAAATCAGCATCATACTGAACTATTTGGCGTAATGAAAGACGCTTAAATCTGTTACTACTCCGCTTGTTATATAAATTCTCAACCGATAGGTTTGAGTTTCGTTGTTCAAAATCTCTTGTTGTGTCAATTTGTTTGGAGTACCAAAACTCACGGATATATTTCAATTGCTCTTTCTCTAAACCACCCAAAGTACCGTTTAGCTCTATGTGATCAGAGTCATTAGTTGGTAAATCAACGTTTGCGGAATTTACGAGCATTGAATTTAAATAATGGATTAGAAAAGACTTTCGCCAATCCTTTTTACCTTTCAATTCATTGACAAGAAGTTTGGCTTCATTAGAAAGCCCATTGTAAAATTGAAACCATTTAAATTCTGTGGTGAAAATGTCATTTTCATTGTTGAAGTAATCTTTTTTCTCCTGTATAATTTTTTCAACTACTTTAATGAAGCCTTTGAATTCATTGGCTTGTATTTTATGAACCGTCCAATTATCAGATTTGATTTTCTCTCGTAAAACCGAGCAGTTTTCTTTTAAAGATTTTAAAATTTCCGTTTGATATTCAGGAGTTGAAAATTCTATAACATCAATTGAGTTATATTCATTTTCAATTTTGGATTGAAAATCAGAACTAGTCTGCTCTATCAGATTATTGGATTCATCAATCCTTTTCAAATTACATTTAATGGATTGAGAAATGTGGAAATCTTTAAGGTCTGCACACTTTGAATAGTGATTTGAAAGACTTGTAAAAAGGTTTTTGATTTGCTTTTGGTCTTGGATGACCTTCTTTTTTGGCTGAGAGAAAATTGTTATCGCCTTATACAGCAAACCATTAGTTTTTTCTTCATTAAGAAAATCAGGATTTGATTTATGCTCCGTATAAATGGCAATTATTGAATCTTGTATCTGTTTACCGCTTCGAATTTGTTCCGAAAGTTCAGCTTTTCTTAGTTTGAAATACTCGCTTTTATATTTGGATTCTAGTTCACTTATTTTTCGAAGAGCCTTTTCATATTCTTCAAATGAATCGTTAATTCCTTGTTCAATAACATATGGATTGTCTCCAACTAATTTTTTTGAGTTGAGAAATGAAGTTGAATCGTAAGATTGGTAACTTGAGTAAAGACTTTGACCCTTCTGAACTAGTTCAATAAGCTCGTTTAATTCTTGAGAATTATACTTGAATTGCGATTTATCAATGTTTAAAGTATGGTCTTCGCTAATTCCATTGAGTTCAGACAAAAGAGTGCCTACAATGTCAGTCCAAGACTTGTCTCCTAATAGCTTTTCATCTAGCTTTTTATGCTTCCCATTAATGGACTCAATAAGACTTTTGGCTTTTTTAATTAGGTTGTCAAGTGATTCCTTGGAATATGTGTAGCGGTATCTTCGATAGGATGAATTATCAACCCTATCTCTAACTGAATCAACAACTGTTTTTCGGTCTTTAACAATATCACGAATTAAAACACAGTGATAGTTTAAGTCTTTTTCAATTAAAGCATTATGTAAAACTTCTAAAGCCGTTCTCTTTTCACAGACTACTATTGTCTTTTTATGATTCTCTAAGGCATTAATAAGGATTGCGGATAATGTTTGACTTTTTCCTGTTCCTGGAGGTCCTTGAATTAATATGTTTCTTGTTGCTTCTAAGGAATGTAAAATGCCTTGTTGTGATGGGTCAGTTTTGACTGATGAAATAGGTTGGAAAGTATGGTTTTCTAGGTCGTCAAGGTCAATATTTAGACCTTCCAAATCCATCAAATTACCATAGTCATTTATGATGTTTTGCTTTTGGACTTCAAAAATTGAAAACAATCCACCAAAGTCAATAAGTGCATTGGTGGAATTAATTGGAAGTTTTTCGTAATGATTTTTATCGCCAATTGAAACAATGTTATCAAGTTTCTTGATAAATGCTTCTTTAATGTCAGACGGAACGGAAGTGTTTATTTCCTTTATAAGTTTCACACATATTTCAAGCAATTCATCCTTTGTGATTAGCCCATCATCTAACATTTCACTTGGAATCTGCTCAATCTCAATATTTGAATCTGATTGTAAATGATTGATTAAAACTTCATTCAAATATATCGGGTCGTCTTCATTTCTGTTAATTTCCCAAGTGTTGAATTCTTTGGTTCTTTTTATTCGCAACGACCAAATTAGAATAGGAGCAACCGTGAGTTTGTTGTCTGATTGGTCTCGTCTAACAAGAATTGGAAAACCGAATCCGAAGGTGTTGATTCCTTTTTCTGATTCAATCGCTTCCGTCTGATTAATTAAATTTTCAAAGGATTTTGTAATCCTAACTAATTGGGTTTGGTCTTCTTCAAAAAGTGTATTTAAGTCTGGAACATTGTCCTTCCAACTAATTCTGAATTTTAATGGCTGTTCAGAGAGTAATGATTTTATGAAACTGTCAGGAAGATTCTTGTCAATGTGTGATAGTCTGTTTAAGTCAAACTTGTATCTTGAATTTGCAGGTATTGCATTTAGATGAACGCCCCTGCGATTACCTATCTTCAGTCTCCTTTGAAGTTCATTTAATAATTTTTCTGTCAGTTCCATTCTTGTTCTTTAGTGCGTTGGCAAAAATTTAGGCTCTTTTGCTTGCGAAGCGGTCGCCCGTGTGTTGGGGCAAGC
>CAYNKN010000450.1:0-2767 GCA_964397805.1 uncultured Chryseolinea sp.
GGTTGGTGCGGGTGAGATGAGCCGATATCTGTATCAATTAATTTATGAAACCAAGTGGCCACTCACACGCAAGCTTTTATATAATGCTGTTTCGGCCAATCAATCAATACCCATCTCCATCGATAAATCGAAAGAGGTATTGGAAAAATTAAATCGCTATACAGGTAAGGAACTTTCACCTTCGGCTTTACTAACGTATTTAGATTGCCGCTTGAAATTTTACTTTGCCCATTTACTGGAGATCAGAGAACCGAACAGTGTTGAAGCCGAAGCTGATGCGCGTATTTTCGGAAATATTTTGCATCGTGTTATGGAGCTTTTCTATCGCGACCTTCGCTCACCGGGCGGAAACTGGCAAATTGAGAAAAGCGATTTCGACAAAGTAGATACCAAACTCGACTACTTTATTGAGCGGGCTTATCGCGACCATTTTCGAATTCCTGATCGCAAAGAATTTGTGTATGACGGAAGCCAGTTTGTTGTGAAGGAGATGGTGAAAAAGTTTGCTGCTAACATTTTACAATACGATAAGTCACAAGCACCTTTTACCATTGAGTTGTTAGAACTTAATAATTTTAATACACGAACAACTATTCAACAGGGTGATCAGGAATTAACCATTTTATTGGGTGGAAAGATTGATCGCGTAGATCGCCTAGGTAAGGTAGTACGCATTATCGACTATAAAACAGGTAAAGACAATAACGACTTTAAAAGTCTTGAATCACTTTTTCAACGGGAGGGTAAACGGGAGAAAGCAATCTTCCAAGCGTTGTTCTATGCCTGGGTTTATGGTAAGCGAAATGCCGATACAATTAGTCGAGAAGACTTACAGATACTCCCTGGACTTATTAACCGAAATGCTATTTTTAAACCTAATTTTCAGTTCGGCATAATATTGGAAAAGCACCCGCTATCTGATGTGAAGCCATTGATGCCTGAATTTGAAGAGCGATTAACTGTACTTTTGCAAGAACTTTTTTCTGCTGAACAGCCTTTTGATCAAACACCCGATGTTAAAATTTGTGGTTACTGCCCGTATCGCGAAATCTGCGAACGATAAAACATTTTTTAAAGATGTAGTAGCTATTTTGTTACTTGCGTTACGATAGACAAAAGATAATGGAGCAACATAGACCAAGCGGATTTCGAATTGAGCGACTGGCAGCATGGCTTTTTATTGGTGCATTAATGTTGGCCATATTTATTTACCTGAGTGGTTTTTTACAACCCTTCGTGTTGGCTATTATTATTTGGTATTTTATCTATGAACTAAAATATCTTGGAGGCCGCATTAAATTCAAAGGTCAGTCACTACCTAACTGGTTACTTACCATTTTAGCATTTGTCATCATTGTGTTAGTTTTTATTGGTATTGGTGAAATTGTATCGCATAATATTCGATTGGTTATAGAGCGCCTACCAGATTACATTCAGAACTCGAAACAAATGTTAGAGAGTATGAAAACCATTGATGGGTTCGAAAGTATCCAGTCTGGCTTATTAG
The DNA here is from genome assembly GCA_964397805.1 of uncultured Chryseolinea sp. Taxonomy (GTDB): domain Bacteria; phylum Bacteroidota; class Bacteroidia; order Cytophagales; family Cyclobacteriaceae; genus Chryseolinea. Next base: position 1,508 of record CAYNKN010000450.1, read on the forward strand.
AGCGCTTGGAAACTTTTGATTTTCGCCCTTGGCTCACGGGTTTGCTCAATGGGCTATCTACGATGGCCGGAAATATTTTTCTTATTATTATTTATGTCTTCTTTATACTGGCAGAGGAGAAATTGTTTAAGAAGAAGTTAAATATTTTGGTAAAAGATCAAAACCGCTTTTCTTCCGTAACCACTATTCTTAATCAGATTACACAAGCTGTTCGCACGTACGTATTTGTAAAAACACAAATGAGTATACTCACGGGCTTCCTCAGTTATTTAGTATTGATTATGTTGGGTGTTGATTTTCCTATTCTATGGGCCTTTTTAATTTTCTTACTTAATTACATTCCGTATATCGGTTCTTTTGTAGCTACTTTGTTGCCTTCTGCATTTGCTGTGTTTCAGTTTCAATCACTTAGTATGTTTTTATGGGTGTTTGTTTTAGTCGAAATCATACAGCTATTGGTGGGTAATATTTTAGAGCCTAAAGTAATGGGTAAGACACTTAATCTGAGTCCGCTTGGTGTATTACTCGCATTGACTTTTTGGGGTGTTATATGGGGTGTTTTAGGAATGATTATTTCGGTTCCGATTACATCTATCTTGGTAATTATTGCCGATAACTTTCCCAACACACGCTTCATTGCTATTTGGCTTTCGGAGACAGGTGAAGTTGCCAACGGATCAACACCTATCGTACCTCCAGTCCAAACAACTAAAATAGATTAATACTTATTTTTTGTAGAGCTTATTAAGTACCTCAACTTTCCCATCGATAGGTGGCGTAGTAAGGTTAAGAATTTTGGCGATAAACGGATACACATGAATGTTTTCGAAAGGCGGAAGTGTAATACCCTTTTTAATGTTGGGGCCTTGCGCATAAAAAATGCCTTGCATCATTGGAACAAGTGTGGGGTCGTAGCCGTGTTCTCCCACCTTTTCTCTTTTTTGCATTCTATTCATAAACTGCGCACGCCATTTTTCAATAAAGTAATAACCCGGTTTAGCGACCAGCAGAATATCGCCAACACGCGCATGTTGGTAATGCCAATGGACTGGAAATTTTTCTTGTTTAAATACAAAAAAATTTTTGGCTTTATTTTTTAATAGGGAGTATAACGAATCGTGTTGCTGTGTAGTGGCGGTGTACAAATGAATTTGTGTGCCACTGGTTACTACCGTTACGGAAGGGTTATTTAGCGCAACAATTTCATCCGAAAAAATATATGTTTCGTTTTTCACTTCGAGTTCAAGCATACCATGATCA
>CAYNKN010000451.1:0-2745 GCA_964397805.1 uncultured Chryseolinea sp.
AAACTCTACCTTCGACTACAAGGGAGATTACTGTAGTGCAAACCGGAATATTTTTTTTGATCGTAAAAACTAACGGAGCAAATTGTCCAAGTCTTCCATCCGATCCGGTGGTAGTAAGTGTACTCACACCTCCTTGCGGTGGACCAATTGCGGGCAATGCACCACCTATCATTAACAATGCGCCATTGGCGAGTTCGATCGAAGGTATTCTTACACTTGATCTTACTACTATTGTTAGCGACCCTGATAACAACCTTGATTTTAATTCGCTACGATTAGTCAATACACTTACTGCACGCGGAGCAGTAGCAAGTATTGATGCTGCTTATAACTTGGTGATTAACTACACGGGCAATCCGTTTACCGGAGTTGATCGCATAACGCTGGAAGTATGTGATTTGGCTGGTGCGTGTACCCAACAGGTTATTGATATAGATGTTGTGGGCGAGGTAGTGGTATACAATGGCGTTACGCCAGATGGCGATGGCTTTAATGATTTTATGTTGATTAAGTACATTGAAGTAATTGAAGGTGCTGGGCAAAATACGGTTGTTATTTTTAATCGCTGGGGCGATGAAGTTTTCTCGATACAGAATTACGATAATGTTAGTAGGGTGTTTTCCGGACTGAGTAATCAAGGTAGTGAGTTGCCATCGGGTACCTACTTTTATAAGATAAGTTTTGCGGGTAGTATTCCTTCGCGTGCTGGTTTTATTACGCTGCTGCGATGAGGCTTACGTCTTTGCGAGGAGGAACGACCGAAGCAATTTTTCTTTGCAATGAGCTCTATTTAATTGGGAGGTAGTAGTTCTGCATTTTAATGACGGATATAAATGCAACGGATTTTAAATCCTGTATATCTGGGTTCGACATTACAAATGTCGAACAGGAGTGGGGATACGTCTTTGCGAGTGAGGAACGACCGAAGCAATCTCTTGAAGTAAACTATTTTTGAAATTTGGAGATAACATAACACCATCGGCAGATGAAAAAACTTTATGGTCTAATAGTTTGTATGCTACTCACTATACCTGTGGCAATGGCACAACAAGATCCGCTGTACGCACAGTATATTTTAAATCCGTTTGTTATTAATCCTGCGTACGCAGGTTACGCCAAAGATTTTTCAGCGCAGGCTGGCTATCGATTACAGTGGGCTGGATTTGAGGGTAGTCCGGTAACCATGAATGCAACCGGTAACATCGCGCTATTAGATAATAAAATGGGTTTGGGACTAACGTTATTACAAGATAAAATTGGTACGCATAAAACAACAGAGATGCTAGCCGCTTATGCGTATCATGTCGCCTTAAAAAACAACATGCGATTATCATTTGGTTTACAGGGCGGCATCATTAATTACCGAAATGATTTTACCGAGCTTACCATTGATACTAATGATCCCAAATTTCAAAACAGTATTCAGGAGATGGCACCTACAGTGGGAAGTGGTATTATTTTTTCTTCCGATAAGGTTTACCTCAGTTTTTCCGTTCCTAAATTATTACGAGCACAAACACCTTCTGATGATAACAATTTAACGATCTATAATCGTCATATGTACTTTCAAGGTGCCTACCTGATTAATCTAACAAGTAGATTAAAACTAAAACCTTTTGTGTTGGCACGCTATGTAGTAGGCGCTCCGTTGAGTGGCGATGTGGGCGTATTGTTACAAGGTGATGATAGTTATTCGCTGGGCATTTTTTCGCGTGCGTTACATACCTATGGATTTTTGGCAAAAATTAATTTGGGAGACCAGCTGCGTTTTGGCTATGTGCTGGAGTTACCCACAAGTCGATCAGTAGGTTTTGCCTATACCGTTCACGAATTGACAGTGGGCATTCGTATGCGCGCATTACGATTTCATGATATTAATACAGTGAATGATTTTTGATAATCTCTCACGACTTACTGCACGTAATAAGTTACTGGTTTCCCCTTCACAACAGGTACCTTACCTACAGCGATTTCAAAATTCGTTTTACCAAGCCAGGGCCTTCATAGACAAACCCAGTGTAAAGCTGAATCAAATCTGCACCTGCGTTTAACTTATCAAGTGCATCTTGCTTAGTCATTATTCCTCCAACACCAATAATAGGAAAATCAGCGCCCAGATTGGCGCGTAGGTATTTAATTACCTCAGTCGATTTTTTAGTCAGCGGTTTGCCGCTTAAACCACCATTACCTATGGCAGCAAGAGCACTTTGCGAGGTGCTTAGTTTATCGCGCGCGATTGTGGTGTTAGTAGCGATCACACCATCTGTTTTTGTTTCGAGTAAAATTTCAATAATATCATCGAGCTGCCCCGTTGTTAAATCAGGAGCAATTTTTAATAGAACAGGTTTATAGGTTTCTTTTGATTGACTTAGTTTAATTACATCGCGCATCAATCTTTTTAGTGGCTCTTTTTCTTGCAGATCACGAAGTCCGGGTGTATTAGGTGAACTAACATTAACGACAAAGTAATCGACATACGGATGTAGTGCCTCAACACATTGCGCATAATCACTAAAGGCATCTTCGTTGGGTGTGAGCTTATTCTTTCCAATGTTTCCACCAACAATGACATCAGCCTTCCGATTTTTTAATCGTACTACGGCAGCTTCTACTCCTTCATTGTTAAAGCCCATTCGATTGATCAGTGCCTGATCGGCTGGCAGCCGAAACAACCGTGGTTTATCATTTCCCGATTGAGGCTTGGGCGTAAGTGTTCCGATTTCAATAAATCCAAATCCTAAGCAT
>CAYNKN010000452.1:0-2743 GCA_964397805.1 uncultured Chryseolinea sp.
AAGCCGATTTGGTGGTACTGAATGGTTTAAACACCATTGATGCAGCACTAGCCAGTGCGTTGCGAAATTTTTTATCGGGTTACGGCACCGTATTATTTGCCCCCGGCACCGCGCCCGATGCACAAAATCTAAGACAGGCACTTCAGTTACCTACATTGCGCACCGCTGAAAAGTACACAACTGAAATCTTGGATAGACCCGATTTCTCTAACCCATTCTTCGAAAATATTTTTGAAGAAGAATCAGTTTCTATTGCTATGCCTAATGCGAGTAAAGTATTGGATTGGGGTATCGATCGCTCAGCTATTCTTCGCTTTAAAAACGATCAACCTTTTTTATCGCGGTTCGATCAGGGTGGTAAGTTATATATGCTATCTAGTGCGTTAGAATCATCACAAACAAATTTCTTTAATCATGCATTGTTCGTACCCATTATGTATCGGCTAGCGGCCAGCGGAAAGAAAAATGAAAGTGCTTTGTACCATACGCTTCGCGAGAGCTCGTTGATTATGCAGGTAGATAGCTTGACTGGCGAAGCGCCCTTACGGTGGATTGGTGAAGAAGAAATTATTCCGCAGCAACGGATAATTAATAATCAGGTTATTTTCGATATCCCTAAGTTTTCGATGAGCAAAGGTTTTTATGCGGTGGTATCAAACCAAGATACTATTGGGTTATTGGCCTTTAATGTAGACAAGGCAGAATCGTTCATGGAACAATACACAGGCGATGCGGTTCGCGAACAGGCTGGCGGTGGTAGTCACATTACTATTTTCAAGGTTGCTTCGGCCGATGCTTTCAGCAACGAAATAAAGGAGCGATATTTGGGCAAACCATTGTGGAAGTATGCCTTGTTACTGGCTATACTCTTCTTGCTGATGGAAATTTTGTTGATCCGGTTCTTAAAATAGTAACAGATGAAATTCCTGCTTCAGGCTCCACAGATTATAGACCCCAGCTCACCCTTTCATCTAAAAGAAAAAAATGTACTGATTTCCAACGGGCGTATAACCGAAGTTGGTGACAAAAACTATTCTGCCGATAAGGTTATAAAAGCCGAAGGCATGAAGCTTTCTATCGGATGGTTTGATATGGGTACGTTCATTGGCGACCCTGGATTAGAACACAAAGAAGATTTAGAATCGGGCGCGCATGCTGCGGCAGCCGGAGGTTTTACCGAGCTGGCCATGTTACCCAATACGGTTCCGGCTGTGCAAACTAAAAATGAAGTAAGCTACATTACACGCGGTAATGATACTAGGCTGGTGCAACTTCATGCCATGGCCTCAGTAACAAAAAATAATAAGGGCGAAGAATTAACCGAAATGCTTGATCTGCATGCGGCTGGTGCAGTAGCTTTTACCGATGGATTAAAACCCATTTGGCATACGGATATCTTATTAAAAGCACTGCAATACCTTCAGCCCTTTAACGGATTACTCATTGATCATCCGGAAGATATTTGGCTGAACATGTTTGGCCAAATGCATGAAGGCCTAAACAGTACCATGCTAGGTTTAAAAGGTATGCCGCGGATGGCTGAAGATATTGCCGTAACGAAAAGTTTAGAACTGCTGGGTTATGCAGGAGGTAGACTACATTTTGCCCGAGTTTCATCTGGCAAAACGGTTGATTTAATTCGAGCGGCAAAGAAAAAAATGAATGTGACGTGCGACATGGCGGCCTATCAAACATTATTTGATGATACTGCGCTATCAACGTTCGATACGCACTATAAGGTAAACCCACCTTTACGCGAAAAAGCAGATAATGATGCGCTGATTAAAGCACTAAAAGATGGAACCATCGATGTACTTTCTTCCGGGCACATACCCCATGAGTTGGAAAGTAAAAGTTTAGAGTTCGATCTGGCCGACTTTGGTATTATTAATTTGCAAACATTTGGAGCCAATTTGGTGGCGCTATCGGCAGCGGTTGATTGGGACGTGCTGTTGGCGAAAGTAACCACAAACCCACGTGTATTGCTAGGGTTTGAGGTACCTAAAATTGCCGTAGATGAAAAAGCCAATCTAACGCTTTTTGATCCGCATAGTAAATGGGTGTTTAATGAGCATACAAATTTTTCGAAAGCCAATAACTCTCCGTGGTTCGGGCAGGAAATTACCGGAAGGGCAGTTGCCGTATTTAACAATGCAAAACATTGGGTAGCGCAGTAATCATGAAACGATCTTACTTTTTGTTGGTTTCTGCGCGCTATGGAAGTTTAGGAGGCATCTTGTCGTTTATGTTGTTGTTAATCATGTTCTACATTGGGCGTCATCCATTGTTGGTATCTCCGCTTCTCGATTTTCGTATTTTCTTATTTGGGATTTTTATTTTTTTTGCGCTTAAAGAATTTCGGGATTACTATCAAGGCGGTGTGTTGTATTTCTGGCAGGCCATGATTGGTAGTTTGGTAGTCGTGATGCTGGCTTCTATCATCGGAGCCACAGCATTATTAATTTTTGGATCGGTCGATAAAACATTTTTATCGCAATACATTGCGCAAGTAACTGAATATCTCAAAACCTTTCCGCCCGAAGATATTGAGCGCATTGGAAAAGAAACCTATGAGCGTAATTTAGCGAGCTTACCTGCGACCAACATGTCGACTTTGGCCATTACTTACTTTATACAAGGGTTAGTAATTGGTTTTTTTATCAGTATTATTTTATCGGTAATTCTTAGAAGACAACCTAAAACCTAAAACTATGGAAAACACAACACCAGAAACATTAACTAC
>CAYNKN010000453.1:0-2743 GCA_964397805.1 uncultured Chryseolinea sp.
ATTGCAGGTAAAGAACACGGCAACATTGGTTCGAATAGCTTTAGAAAATAAGATTATTTAGAAGTGTCTAGCTAAAGCTAACAACTTTTCTATTCATTAACTTCCTTTCAGCTTTTCTCCTTTTGCAGAAAGTTTTACAAGTTGTTCAATTCTAGCGGCTCTTGTTTTTTGAGTCTTTGCTAATTTGATCCATCGAAGTACAAACCGTTTACTGGAATTATTAATGGATATGAAAAACGCCAATGCTTCTGGAACTTCTTTCAGGGCACGGTGTAAATCATCCGGTATAATTAACTTATCAACATCATCCATAAAATCCCATAAGCCGTTTTGCTTCGAAAGATCAATACACCTTAAACCTGCCTCTTGCATTTTGCCTTCCTCCATTAAGCGTGCGGCTCTAACTTTGTAGCTTTCAGCCCAATGCTCCACCTTTCTTGGAGAAATTAATTGCATCGTTCGGTCTTCATCCAATTTTCTTCGTATGCCATCAATCCATCCAAAACAGAGTAGCTCATCCAAAACCTGATCGGTAGAAACGTATTTGTCACGTACATTCTTTTTAAAGGTAACAAGCCAAACACTTTCTTTCTGTGTGTGATGATTTTCAAGCCAAGATCTGAGTTCATCGCTTGAGGTTACTTCAACTTGACTAAAATTTTCCGTTTGGATCATTGCTTTAATTTCTGTGTGTTGATCATGATCATAAAAACTAACTCGTTACGAAGTCCTGAAAAGGTAAGTTCTTTACAATTACTTAACAGGTGTTCGTCTCTTAATAAAGGTTATAGTCTTAAAGATTAGGCCAGGGGGGAAGATTACTAAATTCTATTTCTAACCGATTCTTTAATAGATAGTTTAAAGAGTCATAAATTTTTATGAATTGAATTCAAAGGTTCAACCCTTTAAATGTGGGTTTCGCTTTTTCGACTTAAGCATTACAAAAAATCCACATAAGATATTGTAAATCAATGCAGTTGAGGAGGGTTTAATAGCACCTTTTCCGGAAGTTTGAGTGAGGAATTGGGGCTTTATCGTTTACTGACCGTCAATACGTTACACTAAATAATGTATTGGGTGTGACTTTATTTGGTATTACTCATTAGTTACCTGAAAATTAATAAGTGGGTACCGTCAGTAGAAAAATTTTATAAAAAGTATTTAGAAATCAGCAAAACGTTTAATTTTGGCGCTTTCAAAGCTCTACTTAAACCTTCAACTATGAAAAAATTATTTGCGATCATCGCTCTCGTAGGGGTACTGGCGTCCTCTACACTTTATGCACAACAAGAAGAAGAACCGACTGCCGACACAACTACACAAGCGGAAGTTCCGGTTCAAGAAGAACCAGCCCCAGCTGATTTGCCATCTGAATCCGCAGAGGCAGAAGCTGATGAGAGCTTCCACGAAATTTTAAAAGATAAGTTCATTGAAGGTGGTCCTGAATTTTTGACCCCAATTCTTATTTGTTTGATCTTAGGATTGGCCGTTTCTATCGAACGGATTATTACCCTGAACCTTTCTACTACTAATAACAAGAAACTTTTAGGTCAGATCGAAGACGCACTTGCTAAAGGTGGTGTAAATGCCGCTTTAGATGTAACTCGTAACACCCGTGGCCCTGTAGCCTCTATTTTCACACAAGGCTTAATGCGCTATTCTGAAGGCATGGAAATGGTAGAAAAGTCTATCGTATCGTATGGTGGTGTAGAAATGGGTAAATTAGAAAAAGGTCTTATCTGGATTTCATTGTTCATTTCACTAGGCCCCATGTTAGGTTTCTTCGGAACGGTTGTGGGTATGGTGAAGGCCTTCGATGATATCCAAAAAGCAGGTGATATCTCCCCGAACATTGTTGCTGGTGGTATGAAAACTGCCCTTATCACTACAGTAGGTGGTCTTATTGTGGGTATGATCCTGCAAGTATTATATAACTACCTGGTTTCTAAAATCGATTCTCTGGTTAATGGAATGGAAGACGCTTCTATCTCATTAGTGGATATCTTAGTTAAGCATAAGTTAGTTTCTAAATAATCGAACTATGATTGATTTAGGATTATACATCGGCTATGCACTGTTTATAATAGCAGTGTTATTGGCCATCGTCTTGCCGCTAATAAGTGCGCTAAAAGCGCCTGCTACATTAGTGCGCTCGCTAATTGGTGTCGGAATTATCGTTGTTCTCTTCGGTATTTCCTATGCGTTGACAGGCTCCAATGTTACTCAGTCGCAAGCGGCTTTGGGTACAACACCGGCCTCGTCAAAACTTATTGGTGCAGGGTTAACAATGTTATATTTAACATTCTTTCTCGCTGTGCTAAGCTTAATTTATTCCGAGATCAGCAAAGCCTTAAAATAGTATATGGCACGTTCAACACCTGATATACCAAATGCATCGATGGCCGATATCGCCTTTTTGTTGCTTACGTTCTTTTTAGTAACGACAACGATGCCAAATACCAAGGGGTTGTATATGCAACTACCACCTCCACCTGAAAAGCAGCTGGATACCCAGGTGGAGATACCAGAACGAAATTTATTTAAGATTCAAATAAATTCTTTCGATAAGGTGCTTGTAGAAAGTGAACCTTGGACAGGAACAAATCGCGAATTAACAGACATGATAAAACTGTTTATCATGAATAATGGTCGCGATCCAAGTTCATCAGATAGCCCAGAAAAGGCAATTGTATCTTTCAAAACAGACCGCGGTACCACGCACAAAAAATTCATTGAAATGCTG
>CAYNKN010000454.1:0-2738 GCA_964397805.1 uncultured Chryseolinea sp.
AGTACCGTTCATGAAAATTGGTAACGACATCCGTATGTTAAGCTCAGGACCACGTTGTGGTATCGGTGAAATTATAATTCCGGATAACGAACCAGGTTCTTCTATTATGCCCGGTAAAGTTAATCCTACACAACCCGAAGCACTTACGATGGTGTGCGCTCAAATTATGGGTAACGATGTAGCCGTTTCCATTGGTGGTTCGTTAGGACATTTCGAGTTAAATGTTTTTAAACCACTAATAGCGGCTAATGTATTACAGTCGGCTCGCTTACTCGGTGATGCATGCGTTTCGTTTAATGATAAATGTGCCGAAGGTATTGAGCCCAATCAAGCACTTATTAAGCAGCACCTCGAAAACTCGCTGATGTTAGTAACCGCATTGAATCCTCACATTGGTTATGAGAATGCAGCGAAGATCGCGAAGAAAGCACACACTGAAAATAAGACGCTACGCGAAACAGCCGTTGAACTTGGCTTGTTAACTTCTGAACAGTTTGATGAATGGGTTCGTCCGGAGAAAATGGTTGGCAGTTTGGATTAGTGATTATATTATCAAAATATTTGTACCTTTAAAATGATTTTAACCAACTGTGGAATGAAAAATAGAATACTACTCTTCTTCTGTGCGGCTATGTTGTTCACTTCTGCGCCATCTTTCGCACAACTCTCTAAGCAAGAAAAAAAGGAGTGGAAGAAAAAAGCAAAAGAATATAAAAAGAACCCGACTAACCTGAAGCAACTTACCGATGATAAGCAAGTAGCTGATAATTCTGTCTCTGACTTAACAGGAAAAGTGAATCAGATGCAAACAACGATCAGTAACAAAGACGCTAAAATTGCTGAGTTAGAAGATCAATTATCACAATTGCGTAGCCAGTTAACAGCGGCACGTGCCGAGCTTGCTCAACTCAAAGAAAATCCGGTGGTAAACCCTATGGACTTTTCAAGAGGTGTTGTTTTTAAAGTTCAAGTTGGCGCATTTAAAAACAAAGACTTATCAAAATACTTTGATAATAATCCAAACTTTGGTGGCGAAGCAAATGATGGCGAACCACAAAAAATTACCATCGGTATATTTCGCGATTATTGGGAAGCCGATATCTTTAAAAAGTATATGCGAGAAATGGGTGTGAAAGACGCTTGGATTGTTCCCTATAAAGATGGGCAGCGTGTTGACATAAAAGATGTGCTAGAAGGTGTAGTAAGTGGTAAACCGACAGAATAAATTCTCAAAATCGACCGTATTAAAAAGCAGTGTATCAAGCACTGCTTTTTGTTTTTATACAGTATTCGATTCCTGCGCTATAATGCGATTTTCATAAGAAGTAAACCCGGTTATTTTTGTGCTATGAACAGACTCGTTGTACTTGTATGTATTCTGCTTTTCGCACAGCTTTCTGTAGCTCAAATACGTGTAGGCAAGTTGGTAATTAAGCAAGGCGAAGCATTTGATTTCGGCCAGTCAGATATCTTAGTGGCCGATACACTAATAATGATGGACTCATCACGAATCGTACTCAATAAATTGAAACGCGAAAACTTTATCCGTGCAAAGGTTCTGGTGGTAGGAAATCATTGTAGTATTGACGGACGTGGTGTGAATGGCCAACCGGGCAGAGATGGCCGCCCCGGTGTTACGCAATCAGGCCCATGCCGTGACGGTTTGCCTGGAAGAGATGGTTCTGCCGGATTAGATGGCATGCCGGGCATAAATCTTTTTCTCTACTTAGAAAAAGCAACTGTAACAGGTCAACTTACTATTAACCTATCAGGAGGCAATGGTGGTCGAGGAGGTAATGGCGGCAATGGTGGCGGAGGCAGCCCCGGAACACTTCATTGTAATGGTGGTAATGGTGCGAACGGTGGTAATGCAGGTAAAGGAGGAAACGGTGCAGATGGTGGCATCCTAACTTTTAATAGTGAGAAGAATCCAGCGCTTAGAAACTTGGTGGGATCAAAAATAATTGTTCGCTATGCAGGCGGTGTTGCAGGGTTGGCCGGTAAAGCCGGATACCACGGTGGTGCCGGATTGGGGCCATCAAAACGAAATGGTAAAGATGGTGAACCTGGTGGTGATAACATTGGCGGCATTAGTGGCACACAGGGAAGTATTACTTTCGAATAAAATTGATGCATGGAGAAAAAATGGTTATTGAAAGGCACCCCGTTATTAGAACAAATAGAGCAGCTATCAAAAGCCATTAATGTTAATGCTTATTTATCGGCTATTTTGTTACAACGTGGCATTACCGATTTTGAAAGTGCACGCTATTTTTTCCGCCCGCAGATAGAACATCTTCATGATCCTTTCTTAATGAAAGACATGGAGCAGGCAGTAGCTCGCCTCAAAACGGCTATTGATCGCCAGGAAAAAATTCTGATATATGGCGATTACGATGTAGATGGAACCACATCGGTAGCACTTGTTTACAGTTACCTTCGAAAATTTTATTCACACTGCGAAATTTATATCCCCGACAGGTATGCCGAGGGTTATGGAGTTTCGCTGGCGGGTATTGAGTGGGCAAGTGAAACAAATCACACATTAATTATTGCGCTGGATTGTGGGATCAAATCAAACGAGTTGGTGCGCCTGGCAAAAAGTAAGGGTATCGATTTTATTATTTGCGATCACCATTTACCCGATGAACTTATTCCCGATGCGGTGGCGGTATTGGATCCGAAGCGTAAAGACTGCGCATATCCCTATAAAGAATTAAGCGGATGTGGACTTGGAT
>CAYNKN010000455.1:0-2723 GCA_964397805.1 uncultured Chryseolinea sp.
CAACACGGGGTTCATTGTTCGTCCTACGGACGCAACGAAACCCTAGCTGTTGTGCGTAGTTCTTTAATCCAATGGCCAATATTTATCTTGTCCTTCTCGACCAATTTCTTTTAGTTGTTCGGCTGTAATATTGTATTTTTTTAAAACGGTTGATTTATATTCATCCGTCAGTTTTTGAGCTTGTTCACTTATCTTATTGTATTCTGCTTTAACTTTTTCTCTGTTGCTATCGTTAATTGTTCCAAACTTGTTAAGTATTTTGTCTTGTTCTGTTTGTTCATATTCGTTAGCTTTATCTTCAGCTTTTACAATCTCCTTAAATATTTGTTTTCTTTCTTCTACGGTAAATCCCAATTTTTCTCCAGTTTCAGATTTTTGAGTTAAATATTGGTCAAGATTTGTCTTTATTTGATATTCGATTTTATAATTCTCACGATTATTATTTTTTGCAATATTCGCATCAATATTTCCTAATTTTCCATTTGGTGCCCAAATTGCAGTTCCTATATCGAAAGGACTGTTTAATATTTCTTTATCGCTGTAAAGCCATAAAATTATTTCATCGATATCCGAATCGTTTGCAATTAGTTTGTTAATTATTTTTTCGACGGTTGGTTTAACCTGATTTTTTTTAATGTCTTTTGAAAGAACTATTCTGTAAAGAATTTTTTTATTCGTAGGTAGTCTTTCAAGTTCCGAAGTTGTATATTGAGATAATGATTTTTTTCCGAGTGCCTTTCGGCTTTGGTCTTCGACTTTTGCTATTTCATAATCGGCTGTTTCAACAGTCAATTCGGTTGTAACCTGATTTTCGATTTCAGTTTCTTTTTTATCTTCTTTACATCCTAAAATAGAGATTGCTAAAACAAAAATCATTAAAATTATATTAGGTTTTTTCATATTAGTTCAGTTTTTTCTTGAATTACGCACAACGTACTTGGCTAAGACTAGTGCGGATTTCGAAGCCCCGTTCTTGTCTGTCCACTACGCAGTTTGTTGCTTGCAATATCTTAATTATTTGCCACTTACTCCGCATTAGTTTTAGCCTCGTGTTGTACGTAGGCATTATTTATCTGTATTTGGCATTCTAAAACCTATAGGTTTTGGAGGGTCTTTTTGCCCTCTAAAACTACCTGCTAAGTCAGACTTAAGTTCTTTTAATCTCTCTTGGTATATACTTGAGCCTGATAAAGCTTCAACTTCTAAGTAAAAGTTTGCTAAAAACTCCAAATCTTGACTTACAAGCTTTGCTTTAGTTTTTTCTATTATCTCAGACACTCTCTCATCATCAATTAATATTTTGGTTATTTCTAAATTAGAGTCATACGAATATTTTAATGAGCGTTTTAATGTATCGACAAAGTCTTCTAAAAGACTCGACGAGAACAATTGCATGTTTGCTGCATATTTTTTAAAAAAATCATACGATTTAACAGAGCTATTTTTTAATATTTCGAATAAAGGTGATTTAGAATTTAGGTTACTTTTTAATTTGTAATATATAATTTCTGCTCGTTCTTTTTGGTTTGGAGGGAATATTGGAATCTTCAAGTCAAATCGTCCCGGTCTTATTACTGCCGAATCAATTCTAGACAAATAATTGGTTGCAGCTATGATAACTACCTCCTTTTTAATCAATTTGGGTATTTCTTGAAGTAATGTGTTGACGATTTTTATATTTTCTTTACTACCTGACGTTGAACTAGATCTAGTTTCTGCAACAGAATCAAATTCATCAAAAAACAAAACCGTTTTCGGTTCCACATTATCTAATATTTCTTTTAAGTTTTTAACTGCACCATCTACTAATGAACTTGCAAATTGACTTCTAGGAACTTCTATAAATTGGAATTTCAGGTAAAGTGCAATTTGTTCAGCCCAAAATGTTTTACCACAACCTGGAGGCCCAAATAATAAAATACCTCCTGGTCTACGAAGTCCCCAAATATCTAAGGATTTACTGTCAATTATAGGATTAAGGAGGTCTTTTATAGTAGCCTTAAAGTCATCATAGCCGATTATACTATTGAATTCAAAATCAGAATTTTCATCTAAATCGGCAACTGAGCTTACATTTCCATTCGTTATCTTTTTAGGAAAGCCATTTTTTAGATTATCTAAAAGGAATGTTGAAATATATTTTATGGTTGAATCTTCATTTATTTTTTTTGAAGCAGGGTTAAAAACTGGCGATAAAGTGTAACCATGATTAGAAATAGTTTCTCGATACTGATTGTAAAAATTTACAAATTCTTGTAGATTCATTCCTAATCCGTCACACAATTCTTTTACTTTTTTAACTTTGAAATAATCGTTTCGAAATTTTAATATATCTTCAGCTTTTTCTAATAATAATTCATAACCATTATCATACAATTCGAGATAACTCCCAAAGTATTCTTGTTGTTTCTTACAGTAGCTTTTTAGGTCGATATTGTAGCAGAGTCCGAATCGCATTAAGTCAGGCCGACTAACGCCAATTTCTTCTACTAATCTAGCAACTGTTTTTTTTCTTTCCATGTTTTTTAAAGCTTACGTACAACAATTGGATATGATTATTGATCATATATCCACTATGTATTTTACTAAACTAATAAATTTTAAGCATTTATATTTTTAAGTGAACTATGGATTTAATTTACTGCACTACGGAATTCTTAATTTTCTCAATAACACTAGCTACATCTTCTTGATAATCCACCCAAAGCACTTCTTCCCGCTTT
>CAYNKN010000456.1:0-2718 GCA_964397805.1 uncultured Chryseolinea sp.
TTTTAGTTCTTACTACACCATTTGCAGTTATCTATTAGATAAAGTCATTGGCATGTGGTTGTGCCTTAACATCGTTTACAAATCTTCGAAACTGTTCTTCCTTATCTTTCTCGCAAACGATGAGTACGTTTCCAAATTCGCCAACCAAGTAACCATTCAAACCTTGTACAACAATTAATTTCTCGGGCGAGCCTTTAATCATGCAGTTGCGTGTATCGTATAAGTTGGCATTAGCCTGAATAACATTATTGTTATCGTCTTTTTCAGAGATTTCATGGATGGAACCCCACGATCCTAAATCAGACCAGGTGAATTCGCCCATGCACATATAAACGTTGGCAGCTTTTTCCATAATCCCATAATCAATAGAGATATTTTTGCACTGCGAGTAAGCGCTATGAATAGCTTCTTCCTCCTCTGCTGTTCCAAATTTGTTTTTAGCCTCATCAAATACTTCGGCCATTTCTGGAAGGTGCTGATGGATGGAGTGGATAATGGCTTGCACACCCCAAATAAAAATGCCCGAGTTCCATACAAAGTCTCCGCTTTCTAAAAATTTTTTCGCCAGCGATAGCTCGGGTTTTTCGGTAAAGGTTTTTACTTTTTTTGCAAAACTTTTTTCGGTGTGGTATTGAATGTAGCCATAACCGGTTTCGGGTCTGTTGGGTTGAATGCCCAGTGTTAATAACTTGTCTTGGCTCTTAGCTTGATCCGCAGCTTTTTTTAGTGTTTGCTGAAACTCTTCTTCTTTTAGAATAAGATGATCGGCTGGAGTAACAATAATAATGGCGTCCTTATCTTTTAATCCTATTTTGTAACTCGCATAAGTAATGCAAGCTGCCGTGTTTTTGCGCATAGGTTCAGCCAAAATTTGCTCGGTTGTTAAAAGCGGTAGTTGCTCTTTCACTAAATCCGTATGCTCTTCATGTGTTACAATGTAAATATTTTCAACCGGGCATAGTGGAACAAAGCGATCGAATGTTGACTGTAAAAGTGTTCGGCCGGTACCCAGTACATCTAAGAATTGCTTGGGTTTTGCATTACGACTATAGGGCCAAAAGCGAACGCCTACGCCACCGGCCATAAGCACTACGTATAAATTTTTATTCATCGAGTTTTTAAATGGAGTACATTTTGCAAATGAAGGTAGTCGCAGAATTTTTTAAAAGACTTTTCGAAGTTTTCATATAATTCCTTCTTTTAAAAGATCGTGTAGGTGTATAAATCCGGCAAGTTGTTCGCCATCCATCACCACCAACTGTGTAATATTTCGTTCTTGCATGAGATGTAAGGCTTTGACAGCAAATGCATCTTTTTCAATTTTTTTTGGGTTTATCGACATAATATCGGCTGCTTTTATCTGCTGAAGGTTGGTTTCTTTTTGCAACATGCGCCTCAAGTCACCATCGGTAATAATTCCAAGCACTTGTTTACGTTCATTAACCACTGCGGCACAACCCAACCGTTTCGCTGAAATCTCTATTATAACATCTTTAAGAGCAGTTTCTGAAGAAACAACTGGTAGTTGATCATGAATTAAATCGGATACTCTTAAGTATAGTTGCTTGCCTAACGAACCTCCCGGATGGTACTCGGCAAAATCGCGACTCGTAAAGCCACGAAGTTCTAACAAACAAATGGCTAGTGCATCGCCTAATGCCATGTGTACGGCTGTGCTTGTTGTAGGCGCTAAATTATTCGGACACGCTTCCGCTGCAATCGTTGCATTTAAGATAAAATCAGCTTGTTGTGCTAAATACGAAGTTGTATTACTAACTAAAGCAACAAGCTTCGATCCTCTGCGTTTGAGTAACGGCACTAATACTTTTATCTCTGGTGTGTTTCCACTTTTAGAAATGCAAATAACAATGTCATCGCGTTGTATCATGCCTAAGTCGCCATGGATGGCATCAGCAGCATGCATAAAAAGCGAGGGTGTTCCAGTAGAGTTAAGTGTGGCAACAATTTTATTGGCTATAATGGCGCTTTTGCCAACGCCTGTAACGACAACACGACCTTTGGCAGAATAAATTTCTTGCACACAAGCTTCAAAGTTGTCGTCAATAAATTGGCTGATTATTTTAATTGCTTCGGATTCATTTATTAATACATCCCGTGCAATTTTTTTGATATTTTTTACTAAATTCAATTCCTTTTCAAAGTTAGCTTTGTTCAATGGACAAAGATACAATTTTAGGTTCTTATCAAGATGAAATGATGTTGGTCGAAGAGAAAGATGCGCTGAAAGAGCGATTAAAAGAAATTTTCGGGTATAGTCAGTTTAGAGGTAATCAAGAAACGATTATCAAAAACTTACTAGACGGAAGAAATACGTTCGTGATTATGCCTACCGGAGCAGGCAAGTCACTATGCTATCAATTACCGGCTATGGTTCGCGAAGGTTTAGCCATCGTGATCTCACCGTTGATTGCGCTGATGAAGAATCAGGTAGATCAAATGAATGCGTATGGTGTAAATGCTCGGTTTCTAAACTCTACGCTAAGTAAAGGCGAGATAACACGGCTAAAGAAGGACTGCATGAATAGTGTGGTAAAACTTCTTTATATAGCACCGGAGTCACTAAATAAGGAAGAGACTATCGATTTCCTTAAAAAAGTAAATGTGGCTTTTGTCGCTATCGATGAAGCACACTGTATCTCAGAGTGGGGCCATGACTTTCGCCCGGAGTATAGAAAGATTAAAACCATGATTCAAAAC
>CAYNKN010000457.1:0-2689 GCA_964397805.1 uncultured Chryseolinea sp.
TTCCGGTTATACTGCTGATTACCACAAATACCAATAGCACTATTCCCACATACCGATGAAATTTTCGGTAGAAGCGTAATCGATGGACAAGTTTTATATTCATAAGTCTAAGCTTCTATGCCACTAAAGCGTTAATCGGATGGCGGCAATAAAATTTATTCCAGGTGCACTAATTCCCGATGCATATTGGCGGTAGCGCTTATTCAAAATATTTTCAATACCAGCATCAATTGTTAATTGGTTCAATATCTTAAACGAACTCTTCGCATTAAGTGTCCACCAAGCGGGAGAATATGGATTGCCTGCTTTATCCTTCGCATATAAATGTGCATCGGCTCGCTCCGTAAGCGCCAAATTCCTAAATGCAATTTCACCATTGTATAAGGCATATAAATTAGCTGTAAACTTAGGTTTACGATAAACTAAATGCGACCCTCCAAAGAGTGGTGCCACATGCGTAGGTGCAAATAATTCATTTGTGCCGGGCTGTCGCTCATTACCTTTCTGCCAATTTAGTGTGCTGGTAAAAGTGAGCTCATCAGTAATGTCCCAATCAATTTTTGATTGCACACCATATACCGTTACTTCACCCACATTTTGTAAAGCTAAAACATCACTGGGTACACCATCAAAATCAATAACAGCTTGTTCATTAAAAGTACTTGGCGCACGCACAATAGCATTATTAATTACGGTATAGTAAGCTCCGAAATCAACAACCAACGAACGACTTAATTTTCCTACGCCACCTACTTCGAAAGTATACGCACGCTCGGATGTTAGTGCTGGATTTGGGACCACCACAAACCCTGGTTGTGAATCGAATACCTTACCAATATCATCTACATTGGGCGCACGAAAGCCAGTGGAAACATTGCCGTATAGCTTCCACGTTGTCGAAGGTGTATAAATGATTCCAGCGCTTCCAGTTAACGCTGTATTGGTTAGTAGTGCATCATCGAATGGGAAATTATAATAAGTCTTATCAAAATCGGCCTGGGTGTAAATGTGCGTTAAGCGTGTGCTCATAGTAAGAAGCCATTGTTTATTTAAGCGCTGTTTAAGGCTTACATAGGCAGCATAGTTGCGCCAAACAGAACCATCGGGATAGCGTGTTGATACTCCGGAAATTTCCCCGGTTTCAATATGTTCACGAAATGCTGTTGAGCCCACCGCATTGGTAATTAATTCGGCTCCATAGAATAGGGATGAATGATCGCTCAATTTTTTATCACCATCGAGGTTAGCTGAAAAAGCATTAACAGACTCTAATCTATTTATTCTTCGTGGATTACCGACATTTCGATTATGCCTACTTTCTTCATACTGCTGATAAGCCACCACAAAACGCAAGTGATCGCTTAAAGCTGTGGCTGTTTTATTGGTTACCGATAGCGTATGCATTGCCCATTTCTGAGGGCCATAATTCCACTCTGCACTCACTAGATTGTTGGCATTGTCTCGCAACACCAAACGATCATAGCGTGCGTACGATGATGTTTTAGAAAAATGAAAACCATACGTAACATCCCACGCGGCTGATAGTTGAAACATTATCTTTTGCATGATATTTTGCTGACTGTAACCGCCCGGCACTTGCACCCTTGCATCGGCATTTTGTCGAACAACATCTTGATTGTTTTCACGCACTATGTAATCAGGACGTAAATAATCATCGAGACCATACTTGCCCATTTTCAAATCATCATAATCGGCCAGCGTAACACTGGTTAAAAAAGCCCACTTTGTAAATCCTACATTTACATCGGCATGTATTGTCTTTTCATTATTAGCTGATGCATAACGTGCTAGGGCATTTACACCAAGGGTTGATTTTTTTGCTTGCGATAGGGTTGGTGTTAGTGTGTGAAAATCCATGACGCCACCAATGGCATCGCTACCATAAATAACTGAACCCGGCCCAAAAATAACCTCAGCGTTTTCAATGGCATTGGCATCTAGCGAAATCACATTTTGAACATTACCACTTCTAAAAATGGCATTATTCATACGAACTCCATCAATCACTAAAAGCACGCGATTAGTTGAAAATCCGCGGATCATCGGACTACCTCCACCTTGCTGACTCTTTTGAATAAATACTTGATTTGATGTGCTCAGTAAATCGGCTGCTGTTTGAGGGTTTTGAAGTTGCACCAATTCCTTATCAATTTTGGTTACTCTTCCAGCTACTTCACGCAAGTTTTGCTCCCACCTATTGGCCGAGAAAACCATCTCATCTAAAATAAAATTTTTAGGATGAAGGTATAGCGAATCTTTTTCTACCTGCGCCTGAACGATAAGGCTAAAAAAACAAAAAATACCTATCGTTAAAATTGCTTTCATAAATCAAAAAAAGAATGCCCCGAAATGTCATTCAGTTCACCACCACATTATTTAAACTTCGCAAAAGTAGTGAAACCTACCTCAGCATAGTTTTCTGTTTTCTCAAAATCAAAAATAAAAAAGTTGATTATAATGATAGGTATCAACTATGTAGTCGCTCTAAAAATTCATTGGCTGTTGAAAGGTGTTGCGTACGTTTAGTACTATCCATTTTAGTCAACAAGTTAATCATCATACTCATACGCGGGTTATCCTTAAAACTATCTTTATGCATATAGATGTAGCGCCAATAAAGACCATCCCAAATAGTGCTCCACTCACCTTTTTTGTAGTCACTCATCTT
>CAYNKN010000458.1:0-2684 GCA_964397805.1 uncultured Chryseolinea sp.
GGAAGAATAGTACATACCGCTTCACCTTCTTTAATTGTTTCCCCCAATCCCGATCGAATGGCTCGTACCATGATTCCATCTTGTGGCGCAATAATTTGATATTGCTCGTTGCGAATTTCCATGTTCGAGTATTCGTTTCGCAGCTTGGCTAACGCGGCTTGCGCATCAAACAAATCGGCCATGGTATTACTTAAGTCAGATTCTGCTTTAGATATTTTATCCAAGTACTCTGCACCCACACGCTCAAGTTCAATTTTGGCATTTAAGTAATCGGCTTGCGAGCCTTGATAGCGCAATTCAAACTCTTGATATTTGGTTAACGGAATGTTGCCGGCTTCAAATAAATTTTTATTTCGTTGAAATTGATTCTCAGAGTTCTTGAAACGGATTTCTTCGGCATCTAACTGCGCGCTAGCTTGTTCAATTTTAATACGCATCGCATTTTTTAGAGCGGCAATTTGACGCTTCAAGGCATCTGCTTTTTCATCTTTTGATACTAAGCTTTTTTCTTTGCCATCAATCTGTTCGCGGAGTCGTTGGAGTAGTTTGGGGTCAAAGTATTTTTCCTTTATCTCGGCAATGGTAATGATGGTATCTCCTTTGCTAACATATTGCCCTTCGCGCACATGCCATTTTTGAATTCTTCCGGCAATGGCAGTTTCAATAGTTTGTGGACGGTTACTCGGATCAAGCGCAGTAATGGCACCATTACCACGAATGTTTTGTTGCCACGGAAGAAAAATTGTGCAGATAAAAAGTATAAGCATACTGAATAACCACTTGGCTAATGTTTTACCAGCTTGTGGTGTTTTTAAAGCGCGTAGCGAGTAGAGCTTATCTTGCTCGATAACAGCCTTAATACTTTTTTCAGATAATTTTAACATATAGGTTAATCAATATATTTAGCGATTACTCCTTCTTTTAAGAGTACTTCAAATTTTCCTTCGGCTTCAATTAATCCATTGTTTATTACAATAACCCGATCGCACGCTGCCATTATTAATGGGTCGTTTGATACAGCCAGAAGTGTCCATCTGTTATCGGAGTTTGTTAGACAGTTAACCAAATCAAGCTTCGCTTCTTTTTTCAATCCGGCAAAGAAGTCGTTTAGAATAATCATCTCGGGTCGTTTAGCGATGCATCGGGCGAGAATAATACGATGAAGAATAGAACTTGGTAATCCTTTACCGCCACTGAGTAGATGGGTGCTTAATCCATCGGGCATACTATTGATTGTGTCTAGCAGACCTACCATGCGTAGTGCCTCAACGGCATCTTCCATAGTTTCTTGTGGTTTGCCCACGGTTATATTTTCTAAAATGGTACCATCAAAAATATCTTCTTGCGAAATGTTTTTACCTATTTTGTCGCGTAAGTGATTAAGATCAAGATCGCGAATAGAGTAATTGTTAATGGTCACAACACCATCATAGTCCATGTGTAATCCGGCTAATACATTGGTGAGAGTCGTTTTACCACTTCCGCCTGGACCACTTAAACAGATTCGTTCACCGGCAGCTACCTTTAAGTTTATTCCATTTAGCGAGTATGTACTGCTATTCGTATATTTATAGCGCAAGTTCTTTACTTCTACCGAATAGCCAAGACCAAATTTTTTAGGCATATCAATTCCACCTGAGCGCTCAAGTGGTAAGTCGGTTACATTGGCTACTTTGTCTACTGCGGTTAGTAAGTCATAGACAACATCCATGTACATAATAATTTTCTCTACCGCGTTAAGTACTAAAATGATGATGACTTCTGAAGCTACAAATTGCCCTAGTGTAATTTCTCGATTCACAACAAACACAGTACCCATAATAAGCAACCCACCGGTAACAATCGCTTTGAAGAGAACAATAAACGAAAACTGAGTGATGAGAATATTGAAGTGTGTTTTACGGTATCGCAGGTAATTATTTACATTATGATCTGTTCGCTTAATAGGTAAGTCGCTATTGCCTGCAAGCTTAAACGAATTCATAGCCCGGGCTAATTCTTCTAACCATTGTACTACTTGAAATTTATACTTCGATACATGTATGGCTGAAGTCAAACCGGCAGGTCCGGTGAAATAGAAGATGGACGTCAGCATAAAAATTAAAACAATGCTGAAAATGATAAAGGAAGGATGGTATAAAGAAAGTAGAATAAGCCCAAATACAATTTGAATAATGGCCGAAAACAAATCGATTAAAAGTTTGGGCAGTGCTTTTTGTATGGTAATTACTTCAAAAAAGCGATTAACTAATTCAGGAGCGTATTTTCCTAAAATGGCTTCGGCACGAATACGGGGAATACGATACGCAAATTCCAGTGAAGCCTTTGTAAAAATTCTCCGCTGTAAAAACTCGACCAGTGTAATCTGTACAATTTGTAACCCGCCTGATAGAGCAACACCTAAAATAACCAGACCAATAAGTACATATACAGAACTAAAGAATACACCACCCGAAATCAGTTCAACCGTGGTCTGAATTCCAAGTGGTAGAATCAAGCCAATGGCACCAATAATTATGGCATAAAATAAAATGTACAGTATTTCTTTTCGCTCTGTTTGTAAGAGTCGGTAAAACCGCTTTACCGGAGAGAGTGGTTGACCTTGTTGATTTTCAGTATAATCATAGTCGCTTACTAAGCTTTTATAAACCATGATTACGTAAAAAATAACCTCCCCTTTTTGA
>CAYNKN010000459.1:0-2643 GCA_964397805.1 uncultured Chryseolinea sp.
GTTTTTGTCAGATCAAGTTTCGTGTAGGGCGGTGCCTGAATATCGCCTACCTTCGAAACGTACGCATTAATTTCTACGCCATACTTTTTCAATAGCAATTTGGCTACAGCACCCGCAGCAACACGTGCAGCTGTTTCGCGTGCTGAGCTTCTACCCCCTCCGCGATAATCGCGTTCTCCATACTTGGCTTCATAGGTATAGTCTGCATGCGATGGACGAAAAGCTGCTGCAATGTGACTATAATCTTTACTTCGCTGATCGGTATTGTTAATAACAATGGCAATAGGTGTACCGGTAGAGCGTCCTTCGAATACTCCAGAGAGAATCGTAAAGGTATCGTCCTCCTTTCGTTGTGTAGTTATTTTTGATTGACCCGGTTTACGTCTATCCAGTTCTTGTTGAATAAACGCTTCATCAATTTGCAATCCTGCCGGGCAGCCATCAATGGTTACACCAATAGCGGGACCATGCGATTCACCAAAAGTTGTGATGCGAAAAAGTGTTCCGTAAGAATTGCTCATGTACGTATGTAGAGTGAAAGCGAAATAAGAAATGAATAGTTTATTTTTTGAATACAAGATACGCGGATGCTGCCAACATCACCAACACAAAACCTTTGAAAGCCCATGTGTGCCAACGGTTATCTCGAACGTGAATTAAAGTATTCTCTGCCACATCAATTTTATCATAAAAGGTACCTAAATCGTTTGACTCAATAGCTTCATTCTTTTTACTCTCGCCTGTTACAAATACCGTTAGTCGTGAGGTTAAGGTATCGTATTTCTTTTCTTTCGGATTAAAGAATACCCATTGAAAGTAATCTTTGAGTGCATATTGTCCGGGCTCACGTGGAATCATGTAGTAGTTAAACGACTTCGTGCCCGTTACCCGATTTTGTTGACGCATAATATCTTGACGAATGTTGGGCTCATAAAATTCAAAACTACCGTTGCTGGGAAGTTGTGGTTTATTAATACCCGAAATATTTCCTTCACCTACAATATTAAAGGTATACGGAACACTCTGCCCAGTTTCCAGATCTGTACTTCTAAGCCGCTCATCTAATTTATAATCACCTACCGAAACTTGATTTCGAAGGGGGTGAGGTGGCAGCTCCTTTACCGTAACTGTTTTGACTCGTGAATAGAATTTTTTGAAATCTTCTTTTCTATTCTGCCCAAAGAAAGAGGGATTCTTGGCTACTTTATACTTAATCATATCTAACCCGATAGCCGGAAATTTAATGGGCTCTGTATTAAATGGATAAAATGTAGCCTGATAAATTTTATACTGTGAATAACTTTTGCCTTTTATGGTTACACGCTCCGGTTCAATGTTTTCGATATTAAAATTTTCTTCCCAGCAATTAGCCGGCTTTATTTTTTTAAGAATTTCCCCAAGCTGCCTGCCGAGCTCAAAAAATTGCAACGGAGCCTGATTATCCTGCGATACAAAAAATGAAAGTGTGGCATTTAATCCCTCTCCCACATATACCTCATCTTTGTTAGTGGTTAATGCCAAAAAGGCATCTTCTTTTATATCCACAAACTCAGTTTCAGATCGTCCAAAAAAATCATCTGCCGGACTTCTATCCAAAAAATTTCGGTAGGGATCTCGCTGTTGCACTGGCGCACCCACTTTTACTTTTTTCCCCGGTACATTAACCGTTTTATCATTTACTTTTATGGCGAAGGAAGGTACCGTTACAACTCCCTGTTTTTCTGGCAGATACGTCATTATTACGCTTTGCGAAGAGGAAATTTGTCCGTTAACAATGTTGGTGGTAGACTGTGTTGATTGTCCACGCTTGCGAAAACCGGCTATATCCGGAAAATTATCGTAGCTCTTTAGTCTGTCGTTTTGAACAGTAATGGTTATCGTCCAGCCCTGATTTTCTCCAATCTCATCGGGTCCCAGGGTAACTTGTACGTCTTGCGAAAAACCATTAATAACGATGGCCAATGTTAGTAATACGCCAACCGAATACCGGTTAAAAAAAACTCGTCTCATAGTGAAATCCTTCCCAAAAATGAACGTTACAAAGGTAACTTAAACACTAAACTGTGGTGCAAAAAGAAGGTATTCTGGTGATAACTACCTTCAAAAGGTTTGCTAAAACTGAAATTTACCTTGCTTTTTTGTAGGACGAACGAAAGTTTTAAAATGTTCTTTTGGTTCGGGAAAGATTTATTTAAATTAACACTTGTTAGGAAACCATTTTTTTAAACGATGAGCTTATAGTTATGTTGAATTATGTAAAGACCATTCTAACAAAAGTGAGTTTTAGTGCACTTCTCTTTGAAAAAGAGCTTCGTAAAGCCATAAAAGTTTTGGTGGGCGAAGAATTAAAGGAACTCAAAAATTGGTGTTATGCCAGGTTTGAGAGGGAACACGAAGCTATTTTAAACAGATGCTTTGTGGCTGCTTAGTACGCTAACTAGTATGAAAGGAAATCTCGTGCCCTTCAGAAATCTGAAGGGCACTTTTTTTAGTTAGTCCACAGCAGGTTTATCGACCACAAATGAAATATTGCGTTTTAACCCCGCCAGTTTTGTACGTTTAACAGCCGAATTTTTAAATAATGTTTGGAATACCTCGTTTGTAATTTCTTGCCAATCGTGCTGTTGCATAGTTTGCAACGCA
>CAYNKN010000460.1:0-2614 GCA_964397805.1 uncultured Chryseolinea sp.
TGCGTATAATTTCTGCCATTGTTGTTCTGTATAATTATTTGAAAAATAGATCGGATGAGTTGTTCAGCCAGATCAAAATAAGCTTCCAAAAATAGGGTATAAAAGGCGATTTTCAAGACTTTTTTAAGTTCGTCTCAATAAAAACAAAAAGCATTTTTGGTGTCACTAACAACAGCCAACCGATGCTGTTAACGTGTACAGCAGGGTTCGCATAATCAAAAGCACTTCCGAAAGTTGGTTGTATATTTGGCTCTGGCTTAGGCCATTCAAAGTTGAAGTTATCGCCTTAAATCAATTGAATATGATGAAAAAAGTATGGATTCCCCTCGTTGTTTTGCTTTCGATTGGTGGCAACCCGCTACTGGCGCAACGTTTAGTTGTGGAAGAACGCAAAGTTAAAAATGAAGAATCGAATGAGGTAGCGACATGGACTGCCCGATTAGATCAGGACATAAATTATTGCATGGATACCTTTACTGGTTTTGTAAAAGAGAGCCTGAAGACGAAGACCTCTAAAATAAATAAATCATCGATGGTTGTTGAGAAAATAGCTATCGCTGAGATATCCAATCTCCGACTTGATCTCCGTGCCATCTTTACAACAGAAACCGCAGGGACATCAGTGTCACTAGCTTTTAGTCCGGGTTACGATATCCATTTTGGTCACGATCTTTATTTAGCTGAGTTTAAAAAGGCTGAGTCATTTGTAAAAGATTATGTGCGTTATCACTATCGGCACTATTATGATGAGCAAACAAAAACGGTACAAGATCAAATAAAATCTAAACGTGCTGAAATTGAATCGAACAGCAAAAAGTTAGATCGCAACTTAAAAACCATTGCGGATAATAATAAAGCAGACGGTGATGCCGACAAACTAAAAATCAAAAACGAAAAACTAGTTCGCGAAAACGAACAACTAACCGATGATAGTGCGCGCAAGCGTGAAGAAATAACTGCTTTGGAAGACACGGTATCGAAACTAAACAAAAGTCTGGGGCGTGTTGCCGAATTCAAATAAAGATTACTCTACTGGTCGTAATGTGAAGCTACAACCAATATAGTAAGGAGAGTGAAAAAAATCCTGATTACTTCTCTCCTACTTTTAAGAGAAGCAATCAGGATTATCTAATCTAGGAATTCTACTTTCGCATCACAGTACTCTTCGATTGACTCTGATGGGGAGAAATTCTTTCGTTTAAAAAGTAGGTGTTAGTGTTAGAAAGTACCCGTATCAACTACTTCTCCTGCATCATTAAAATGTGTCCAAGTACCGGTTCCATTACTAAGCCAGGTAATTCTTTGTTGCAAATTTCCATCAATAGTATATTCTAACGAACCCGCATTGGTTTGTTCATTTACTTCTAACTTAATAAGGAAATCTTCTTGTGAATTAGTAAAGATAAATTGAAACAAACTACCTACACGACTCCAGTTAAATTGAAAAACAACATCACTGGCGTTATCAAAAACATCATACACTTTCATCAAGCCCTCACTTCTATCTTTGCGTTCTTCGGCATATAAATAGCAAAGCCAATCGGTAGTCTGTGGAAATTTATAGAAATACTCAAAAACATATTTATCGCCTTGATCACTAATTTGATAGGCAACGGCACCAAATGAAGCATCGCTCCATGTGTAAACAATGTAATCTTGTTGAGTGGCAGAAACCCGACCATTAGCCGCAACAATAGGCGATGTTGTTTTTACCGCACCACTTTGTGGTACAAACAACGCAGAGAAACCCGACATGGAGTTGGCCATGGCAACCCAGGCAACAGCAGTCAGCGCATTCGGATCTGTGGAGTTCTTAAGTGCTGTTGGTAAGGCTACAATTTCAGTGCGTGACCCAAAACTTAGCGAGGCATCTTCTAACGCTGAATTCGGTTCATCATCCTTTGAGCACGAAAACCCAATGAATACTAACGCTACTACTAAAAGTGTTCTTGAAAACTTCATAACAACTGATTTGGTTTATAGATAAATTAAAATTTTACAACTTGTTGAATACGATACCCATCATGTTAAGTCTTCCATTAAAAGACATTCTATTTAAAAAATCAGAAACCTAAATTCCCGATTATGAATTCAAACGCCAATCCGCTGTCGTTAAAAGCATTGGCTAATCGATAGGTTGACCGAAATCCGATTTCAAACTTAGGCAAAAAACGCATGATATTTATATCAAACGTTGTTTCAACGCCAACCGATTGATAAGTAGCGTTTGCCTGAGAGAAGTATACTTGATTGGTTGTATTGTTATAAAAATAATTTCTTCCCTCCCCTTGTCCGTAATCATAAAAAACATTCGCCTTAATTCGCTGAATATTTAGGATGGGGCCTAAAGCGATGTCGGGGTACCAAATTGGCAACGCATAGTTTGTTGATACAGTTAGGAATTTTTCATCTGCCGGGTAACCGTGTCCTCTCGGTTTAGCAATTCGATTTCGGAAAGTATACGTATTTAAGGCAATGTCTTGCAGACTTTCCTGATAAGCTAATCGCAGATATAAAAAATGATGTTTGGCTAAGCCCGGAAAAAATAATTGCGAACGCACCGCCCAAAGTCTGCCGTTAAAATCGCTACCGAAAGGTGTATTATATAATTCCA
>CAYNKN010000461.1:0-2609 GCA_964397805.1 uncultured Chryseolinea sp.
TAGTGCCAACTCCTGATTAGTAATCATCTTTTGTAGAAAAATACCGGTATCTTCTAAGCAGCCGTACCCCGTTCCGGTAATTATGCCATCCGGAATTGGAATACCGGCAGCCTTTAACGCCATAGCGCCAGACGCCACACCCATTTTTATAATACGACTCATTCTGCGCAACTGCCGCACATCAATCCATTGTTCATACGGTGGCTCAATGCACGCTAGGCGGCCACTGGTAGTACTTACCGTTTGCGAAAGTAACGTATCATCTCCCCATGTTTGTTGAGGTGAAATGTTACCCATACCTTTTATGTATACGGCCATACCGTTAGTTAACCCTTATGCGAGAAAATAATGGAAGAGCAGTTTCCTCCGAAACCAAAAGAATTACTCATTACATGATTGATTCGTAAACCTTCTTCGAAGGTACATTGTGGCACAATACCTAACTCCGGCATGGCTTCAGCAAACCGTAAGTTTGGAAAAGCACACTGCTGCTGGAGTGCCATAATAGAAAAAACAGCTTCAATACCGCCACTCGCACCTAGTGTGTGACCCGTAAAAGCTTTTGTAGAACTTAGTCTGGGATAATTCTCACCAAACAATCGCTTCACCGCAGTACCCTCCGACAAATCATTATTTTGTGTGCCCGTTCCATGCAAGTTAAGGTAGTCGATATCAGCCGGAGCCAGTTGTGCCATCGCCAATGCTTTCTCCATGGCCGCAAAAGAACCACGACCTTCAGGTGACGATGCCGTTTGATGAAAAGCATCGTTGGTATTCGCGAAACCACTGACTGTTATGTTTGCCGAAATACCCGTGGCTCGAACACGTTCAGAAATCAATAGTAAAAAGCCTGCACCCTCACCCAAATTCAACCCACTACGCGTGGCATCAAAAGGGCGACAAAGTGCCGAATCTAAAATCAACAAACTGTTGAACCCATTGAGTGTAAATTTGGTGAGCGCATCAGTACCTCCCACTAGCGCAACATCTACAATACCTTGTTGAAGTAAGCGAGCACCAAAAGCAATAGAATTCACAGACGATGAACATGCTGTATTGATGGTCGAAATAAAATCATGAATACCCAAATCATCGGCAATAACCTCGGTAACACTTCCACAAGCATGGTGTACCACATCACGAAGTTTTCCTGTACCGGTATCATTCATAAAATCGACAAAGAATTTTTCCGTGCTGTCCATACCCCCTACCGTTGTGCCACACACCAACGCAGTTCGCCAATCGGAAAGATTAATACCCGCCTGTTTCACAGCTTCGCGTGCGGCCTGAATACCCAACAATGCTGTGCGTGGCAAATGAGGTTGAACGCCCAATTGATTAGCCAGTGTTTCTGTTGTTGCAGATACCTCCCCAACGGGTAAGCTACCGCGATGAACAGAATCGAAAAGTGTAAGTGGTTTAATTCCTGTTGCTGCCGTTTTAAATGACATCGCTGTTTCGGGCACATTCTTGCCGATGGCTGAAATAACACCGATACCCGCTACATAAACAGGGGTCTTCAAAATATTAAGCAGTTTGATGAGCCGTTATGAATTCGGCCATGGTGTTTACCGATTTAAAAATTTGTGGTCCTTCTTGTGGATTGGTAATTTTTATATTGTACTGCTGTTGTAGTAGAACGATCAACTCAAGCGCATCGATGGAATCTAAGCCTAAGCCATCTACAAATAAGGCTTGATCATCACCAATATCCTCCGGTTTTAAATGATTCAAATTCAACGCCTCGATGATCTGTTTTTTAAGATCCGCCTTCAACTGTTCCATAATCAGCATGATAAAGTTTTTGCACGTTTGTTATTGAATGCTCAACAACAGAAGCGCCAGGTTGTTTAGACGCCAAATATAAGAAAACATCGTGGTGTTCGTCCAGCACATCAATCCAACCGGCCACACAAACTTGGGTTGTTGTTTGGTTCAAAACCATATCCACATATTGGACTAGTGTGGCTGCATCGAATTCGGGCAAGATAAAAAAAGCATTTTCTCCCTTAAACCCGTGGCGTATACAAATTTCGCCCGCTACTACATTGGCCAATGTATAAACAAATAATGAAGGGCTGGGGATTGAATTTGTTGATGTCTGATACCGTGCATCGGTATCCAAACTAGCATGGGCATTGGCTAATACAATGGCTACTTCCGTAGGTACTATTGACTTTAATATAGCATTCTGTTGAAGTAACACCTCGCTGGCTAAAAATCCGAGTTTAGCCAACCGATCCATTTTGTAATACTTGGGATATCCACACGCCAAAAACTCTTCAGCCGATTTCAGAAAATGATCCAAGCCTAAGCGTTGCTCCTGAAAAATCTGTTTACCATTCCGCCACAGCGTTTGATTGCGAATCATACTGTGTTGGTGAATATAAACCGATGCTGACTGCCCCACAGAATCCATACGTTACGCAGACTTACAAACCAGCAGGGTGTGACTTACTCCTAAATTGTCGTGTTGCTGCACCACCGATAATCCAGCCTGCTGAACACAATTAGTAAAATCTGCTGACCGATACATCTGGCTATTACCATTCGCCATAGCCGTAAAGTATAGCGATGTTTGCTTAAGCGAAAATGCCGCAGCTTTAAAG
>CAYNKN010000462.1:0-2603 GCA_964397805.1 uncultured Chryseolinea sp.
AACAATACGCCTTGGTTAGCCCATCGGGTTAAATCGCCAGATGCAGGAATAGGGATACCTAAATCAGTATAGATTTCTTTAAAAATGTTAACCAACGAGGGCGGTACACGCACACCATCACGCACCGAAAAACACAAGCCGTTTGCCTGACCAACTCCATGATACGGATCTTGCCCAATGATGACTACCCGTGTATCTTCGAAATCACAACAATCGAACGCCCTAAAAATTTCTTTACCCGGTGGATAAACTGTTTGTGTGCTATACTCCGTCTTAACAAAAGAAGCTAAATCGATAAAGTAAGGCTTTGTAAACTCTTCCGAAAGGCGAGACTTCCAACTGGGTGCAATAGTAACCTCCATACGTTCAAAACTAATCTCATTACGGCATCGCAGCAATTTTTTTTCAGAATTCATCCCTACCGGTTAGAATTCAAAAATTAAAATTCATTGATTTACAGTTAATTGCCACGAAAAAGTACACATCACTTCGAGTAATGTAAAATTTTGATATTTTTGACTTCTATGGTAACGGAAATTACAGAAGGAATTAAAGTAAGTGTGGAGACAGAATACCAGCCTGCCTACTCCAGCCCAAGCCAATACCATTATGTTTTTACCTATCGCATTACTATCGAAAACCAAAGTGAGTATACCATTCAGCTACTGCGCAGACACTGGCATATTTTTGATGCCGGGCATACATCGCGTGAAGTTGAAGGTGAAGGTGTAGTAGGTCAACAACCTGTGCTAGAACCAGGGCAAGCTCACCAATATGTATCGGGCTGTAATTTAAAATCGGGCATTGGTAAAATGTTAGGTACGTACATGATGGAACGTATTGTTGATGGCACCAGACTTGAAATAAACATCCCAGAGTTCACCATGGTTGCGCCCCTCCGACTCAACTAAGTGTCGCCAAAATTTTTTCAAGCAAAATCGTATGTTACGTATTGGCTAGATGCTGTCGATCAGTACTCGCTGCATTCGCCATTCTATTTTGATTTCTATACAAAGGTTTTAAAATCTGTAAGTCAGGAACAAAACAACCCTACTGAAGCAATTCGGAAGACGTTACTTTCGACTGATGAAGTAGTTTCATTGAAAGACTTTGGAGCTGGCTCTCAACCATTAAAAGGTAACACACGCAAAATAAGCGACATCGCCCGAACCAGTTTAACACCTAAAAAGTATGCGCAACTTTATAAGCGTATACTCTCCTATTTTAGGTGTAAGCATGTGGTAGAACTTGGAACCTCATTAGGTATTACAACAGCGTATTTGGCGACTTTACCCGACACAAAAGTTACCACCTTTGAAGGTTCCAAACCGATTGCTACACTCGCCCAGCATACCATACATAAGCTTGGGTTAACCAATGTAGATGTGATTCTCGGCAATATTGACAAAACTCTACCCGAGTTCCTTAGCCAATCGCCCGCTATTGACTTTGCTTTGTTGGATGCCAACCATCGGTATGAACCAACCTTAAACTACTTTCAATTAGTCCTCACAAAATCACATACCAACTCGGTGATCATCATCGATGACATTTACTACTCACCCGAAATGACCCGTGCTTGGAATACCATTAAAAGCAACCCATTAGTTTACGGATCGGCTGATCTTTTTAAGTGCGGCATTATCTTTCTGGATCCATCACTGAACAAACAACACGTTACGTTACGGTTTTAACAATTGAACGGGAATATAATAAATTCTATTTTTGATCTTTCTTCAACTTTATTATGAGCGAAAATTCAACAACTCCATTAGAACAACCAGCACCAAAAGGAAGTAACCGCAATGCCATTATTATTGCGCTGCTTTCTATTATTGTTATCATTCAGTTCATTAAGATTTACCTCGACTCGCAAGAGAAACAGGAGATCAAAACAGAACTTAGTACAACGGAAGAAGACTTGGCTTCTACCATGCAGCGTCTTACCGAAATAAGTGCAGAGTTAGATAGTAAAATTGCCGAAGTACAACGGTTAGGTGGAAACATTGAAGATCTTGAAAAAGCAAAACTAGAAATTGATGAGGAGCTAAAACGTTCCAAACGCGCTACCGGTAAAGAAATAAAAGCGTTAAAAGATAAGGTGGAGGGATACGAAACCTTACTTAAAAACAAGGATGAGGAGATAGATAAGCTTAAGAATGTTAACAAAGAACTCCTTACAGAGAACACCACCTTAAAAACACAAAAGAACAAACTTGGAGATTCTATTAATCGATTAAGCCAAAGCAAGGAAGAGTTGGCTACCAAAGTGGCTATTGCTTCGCAGCTAAAGGTAGAAAACATAAAGATTGTTGGGCTGACCGATCGTGGTAAAGAGCGTGAATCTCCTTTTAAAAGCAGACAAGTTGGAAAGCTCCGGATTGACTTTAACATCTCGGAAAACAATGTAGCACCTATTGAAGGCAAAACCATTATGGTTCGTATTGTCGATGAAAACGGACAAGTGTTGTTTGATGTAGCCCGTGGTTCAGGAACCTTTATGTATAATGGTAAAGAAGAATTTTATACTTCGGCACAAGAAATACTTTTTGACAACACGCGGCAGAAGCTTTCTTTTCTTTATGATAAAGGATCCGACTATG
>CAYNKN010000463.1:0-2596 GCA_964397805.1 uncultured Chryseolinea sp.
AATTACTTCTATAAATTTGCCCAAAGTTACGGGTTGGTTATTGCCAATGTTGTATACTTTATAAGGGGCAAAGCTGGTGGCAGGATCAGGATTATGGCCACTCCATTGATTGTTGGGTGATGGTATGGTTGGAATGAGTCTGGAGATACTTTCTACAATATCATCAACATAAGTAAAATCACGTTTCATTTTACCATGATTAAACACATCAATGGGTTTCCCTTCAAGAATGGCTTTCGTGAATAAGAATAGCGCCATATCGGGTCTTCCATACGGACCATAAACTGTAAAAAAGCGCAATCCTGTAGTTGGTAGATTAAATAAAGCAGAGTAGGTATGCGCCATTAACTCGTTCGCTTTTTTAGAAGCTGCATAAAGCGAGATGGGATGATCTACATTGTGATGAACAGAGAACGGCATTGTTTTATTGGCGCCATAAACAGAACTCGATGAAGCGTATACTAAATGTTTTACTCCGTTGTATCGGCAGGCCTCGAGTATATTTAAAAAACCAGTGATGTTACTTTCTAAATAAGCATGCGGATTGGTTAACGAATAGCGCACACCAGCTTGAGCCGCCAAGTTTACGACATAAGCGAATTGGTATTGTTGAAAGAGGCTGTTCAAACCATTCTTATCAGCTAAATCTAATTGATGAAATGTAAAACCGGAGAGCTCTTTTAGTTGGTTAAGTCTAGCATGCTTTAGGGTAACATCGTAATACGCAATGAGGTTATCGAGGCCAATAACGGTATAGCCTAATGCACAAAGTTTTTTAGTTAGGTGAAAGCCAATAAATCCGGCCGCACCAGTTACTAAAACGGGAGAAGTAATTGTCATAAATTTAACGTTTTAATCAGGCCACAAAACTAACAGAATCTTGGGATTATGAGCACCACTAAATTGTTGAGACGATGTGAGTATTTCGTCTAATTTTGGGCGATGAATGTGGTTTTTAAACTGATCAAAAAGGAGTTTATCTTAGAACTCAGACGCAAGTCGGTGCTTTCGGGTATTGGCTTATACCTCTTTAGTATCATTTTTATTTGCTACCTCACATTTAGTCTTCGCCAAAATGTAATAAATGAAGCTACGTGGTCCGCGTTGTTTTGGTTGGCAATTTTGTTTTCGGTAGTAAACAGCGTGGCCAAAAGTTTTATTGGCGAAAAACAGGGTGTATTTATTTACCTCTATAGTATGGCTAGTCCGCAGGCCATTATTCTTTCTAAGATATTGTATAATACAGTATTGTGTTTAGTGCTTTCTTTTTCGGGATACCTGCTTTTTTCGCTTTTTCTAGGAAACCCCATTCAAGATCATTTACTCTTCATGCTGGCCTTAATTCTTACTTCCTTTGGTTTCTCGGCCTCACTCAGTTTAATTTCTGGAATTGCCTCAAAAGCAAACAACAGCAATATCCTAATGGCCGTGCTGGGGTTCCCCATAATCATTGGTATTTTGTTAATGGCCATTAAGCTCACCAAAAATGTATTAGATGGGCTGGAGCGCTCCGCCAGTGTAGATGAGATTCTCAATTTGGTGGCAATTAATTGTATTCTTACTGCGCTGGCTTACCTGCTCTTCCCGTATATTTGGCGCAGTTAATCTAAAATCGCTCTGCTGCGTTAATCGCTCCAGAAATACCTTTAAACTTCCTTGCTAACATTGAAACTCTGGCTTAAAATTCTGGCAGTAGCACTTCTTTTCTACACACATATTGGGGGTATGCTGTTTGATGTTCCTCGACTCAATATTCTAAACGAAACCATACGTGCCCTTTATTTTCATGTGCCCATGTGGTTTGGTATGGTATTGCTGTTTTTACTGTCTGTTTATTATGCCATTCGTTATTTGCGGAACCCGTTAACAGATTTCGATCGCAAATCGGTAGAGTATGCCAATATGGGTTTGATTTTCGGAATTTTGGGGATGCTTACGGGTATGTTATGGGCTAATTATGCATGGGGATCTCCCTGGCATGGCGACCCGAAGCAAAACGGTGCTGCTATCGCTTTATTAGTATATCTGGCCTATTTTGTATTACGAGGCTCAGTTGAAAATCAGGAGCAAAAGGCCAGACTAAGTGCTGTCTACAACATTTTTGCCTTTGCGGCTATGGTTCCACTAATTTTTATAATACCACGAATGACCAGTTCCATGCACCCGGGTAGTGGTGGAAATCCAGGTTTTAATATGTACGATTTGGACAGCAGAATGCGTCTTATTTTTTACCCCGCAGTAGTAGCTTGGTTTCTTATTGGTTTATGGATTGTTTCACTACGTGTACGGGTACGCGCACTGGAGGAAACAATATTGGATATGGATGATGATGCAATCGGAAAAACGGAACGCTAACAGGGAATGACTATGAAGAATTTGAAAAGGATACTACCGACAGTACTATTAAGTTTATTAAGCTTTGCGGCTTCCGCACAAGAAGTAGAAATGGCGGATGGAATGCGCGCCAATGGTAAAATTTATGTAGTGGTGAGTATCATTCTAATTGTACTTACCGGACTCATTTTTTACCTCGTGCTACTCGACAGAAAAGTAAAAAAGCTCACCCAGTTAGTAGCTGATAAAAATCAGGTAAACA
>CAYNKN010000464.1:0-2591 GCA_964397805.1 uncultured Chryseolinea sp.
GTTGCGTATACAACACATCATCACGATAATTCCAAACCTCTACTTGAACCAACTCCTCCGTTAACAAAAGTGTGTCGCGCACTAGTGGCTTTGGATTAAAGCCCGTATATAGTTTTGTTCCATCTTTTGAAAAGAATGGAGCCATGTGCTCGCTGAGTAACCATGAAGCTGGTGCATTCGGAGTTTCTGCATTAGCGATTAGTGTGGCCGTTGCGTCTCCCTGTTTCCAATAGTATAATTCAGGATAGCGCGTTAGTGCTTTGGTGGTATCCCGATCGGCTATAAAAGCAATCTGGGTTCCCGCTTCACTAATAGCAAGCGATGTAAATTTTTGCTTGGCCTTTCCAACAAATAACGGTTGCAATTTTTCTTGTTTGAGATCATACCAATACACACCCGGTGTTAATGTACTGTCGTTACCTGTTGATGTAAATGCCAACCCTTGTGCAAACTTGGCAAACGTATATTCCTTTACATATCCAAATGAAGTTTCCGTACCATCAGCAAGTTTTCTAACCACTAACGTATACCCATTTTCGTCTGAGTTCTTTTTAATTTTTTTTGGAGACGTAACCTTTTTTTGAAGACTATCTCCACTTGTTTTTGATTTTACTGTATTCGTGACCAAATCTTTCTGGTAAGCGACCCAACCACCAGACTTCTCCGGAATTTTATACGACTTAACATCAGGTACTTTTACCAATTGTCTGTTCGTGAGCGAATAAATACCCAGGGTATCTTTAGGCATTTCTTCCTTTTTCTTTTTTTGTCTCCGTAAATCCTTTACCAACTCGTGTTGTGGTTTAATTTTAAAAATAGCGAACCGGCTATCGAACATCAGGCTGATTTCTGCTGCGCGTTTTACAGAATCTTGTTGATTAGTTTTTAGATAATGGAAAACAGCTTTACCATCACCTTCCTGCGGATTTATAGTGAAGGCCGCAACGTTTCCATCTGCACTAATGGACCGATAGCGAATTTCCTTCCATTGATTAGCGACCTCGTGCGTTAACGGAATTTTTTGAATGGGGGCTTTTTTCTGCGCGAATGATGACAGTGAAATAAAAGCGAGTAGTACGAGTAGAGCTTGTTGCATACGGTAGTAATTACTAGTTAATCGAATTATCGGACAGACCAAATGATGGTTTCAATTTAAAACTATGGCATTCTTTGCGAATACTCCCTCCCGTTTTGATGACTGGTCAAATTTGTTTTTAACTATTCAGTAGGGTGTGTTTCACAGGTTCGCGTTTTGTTAAAAGCATTACTAATTTCTTTTTAATGATGGCTACTATTAAAAAGGCAAAAAATTTGTTTGAAACAAAGAAGACTATCCGAATACGTTTATGTCATTAACTCACCTTATTTTCATCTGCCTCCTATCCGTAATGATAACGGGATGCACCAAGTATCAATACGCTACTGTTTCCAGTGAATTTTATTCGTCTGCAACAAAAGGACACATTATTGAAAATGACACCTTAGCACTTACCTACAAATTTGCCGGTGAAGGAGGTCCTGTCCAGATTACGCTGCAAAACAAACTCAACAAACCTCTTTATATTGATTGGCGAAAATCGGCCATAATTATAAATGGTGTAAGCATTACGTATTGGCAAGACAAATCCATATTAGATGGCTCTCTAAATGGTGCAAACATTCAGCTTACGGATGAATTCAGTCAATCTTTTTCGACCATCTCCGGAAAAATAACGAGACCTGAATCTTCAACATTTATTCCTCCACAATCATCAATAACAAATTCCTTCCGAATATTAAAAAATAGCTTTTTTACTTTAGAGGGGGACAAGAAAAGTCATCGACAGAATGTGTATACATCTGGTGGTCGTGTCAACAGTTTAGTTTATGAGTACACTAAAGAAAACTCGCCATTACTCGCACGAAGCTTTTTAACACTTTCAACCGACCCATCTTTTCACCAATCTTTTACACTTGATCATCCGTTTTGGATAAGTAAAGTTGTTCAAACTAGTGCGAACCCTACAGTATATCTCGATAGTAACGTTAGTCAATTTCATACAGAAAAGACTACAGCAACCGGAGGAATTATTAGCGTTGTAGTATTCCTTGGTGTACTGATTATATTAGCTCTTTGATACTTATGAAAGTAGCTATTATACTTTATAAGCTAGCAACCTATCTATCGAGTTCGTTGCCACAAAGTGATAATTAGGCCTGGCGATTTTATAAATTGCTTGCGCCATCAATTCTCCGTCAGGAGTTTTTACCAACTCTTGATAAAGAGGAAGAATAAATTTTCGTCTGCCTGTATTCACTAAAAATGATTCTAGCTTAGGATAAGCCAGCACATATTGATAGCGAATTACCAACATTAGCCAAGCGGCAATAATCTCTGCATTTTTTGATGCGGTCAGGTTCCCCACTTTATCAAGCACCTCCAACCGTTGATTATTTTTAAGCGCAGGTAGTGTCTGTAAAAAATGCAGCCACTCGTGGGTTGTCCAATGTTGTACTACCTCACTCGACAGTGTCTCGCTGTCACGCCATTGTACAAGTACTTCCTCCACAGCAGCTAACTTCGCAGAAAAGGGTTTCAGACAATCGTTGGG
>CAYNKN010000465.1:0-2573 GCA_964397805.1 uncultured Chryseolinea sp.
GTGGGGCCATGACTTTCGCCCGGAGTATAGAAAGATTAAAACCATGATTCAAAACTTGGGCGACATGCCGGTTATTGCGTTAACCGCAACAGCTACTCCCAAGGTACAGCTCGATATCCAGAAGAACTTACAAATGGAGGAGGCGGATGTATTCATCTCTTCTTTTAATCGTAAAAATCTTTACTATGAGGTTCGTCCTAAAAAGGAAACGAAGAAACAACTCATCAAATTTTTAAAAGAAAACAAAGGTAAGTCGGGTGTTATTTATTGCTTAAGCAGAAAGAAGGTAGAGGAAATAGCTCAACTACTTTGTGTTAATGGTTTTAAAGCAGCTCCCTATCACGCTGGTCTGGATCCGGATGTGCGGATGAAAAATCAGGATGACTTCTTAAATGAAGAGACCGATATTATTGTTGCCACCATTGCTTTTGGAATGGGCATAGATAAACCCGATGTTCGGTTTGTTATACATTACGATGTGCCTAAATCTTTGGAGGGATACTATCAGGAAACTGGTAGAGGTGGGCGTGATGGTTTAGAAGGACATTGCTTAATGTTTTATAGCCATAACGATTTAAACAAACTAGAGAAGTTTAATAAAGACAAGCCCGTTCAAGAACGCGAAAACGCACGCGTACTTTTGCAAGAGATGGAGTTTTACGCAGAGTCTCCAGTGTGTCGGAGACGCCAACTGCTACATTACTTTGGCGAAGAGTACAAACAAGAGAACTGTGGCATGTGCGATAACTGCGTACATCCACGCGAACGATTTGAAGGGTCTGAATCTGTAAGCTTAGTATTACAAGTGGCTCAGCAAACAAATGAACGATTTGGCTTAAATCATTTAGTAAATGTATTGCGCGGAACGGAAGATGAGTACGTTAAAAGTTATGCGCATTTTGATTTACCGGTATTCGGTAAAGGCAGCGA
Organism: uncultured Chryseolinea sp.; assembly: GCA_964397805.1. Lineage (GTDB taxonomy): Bacteria > Bacteroidota > Bacteroidia > Cytophagales > Cyclobacteriaceae > Chryseolinea. The sequence continues at coordinate 931 of CAYNKN010000465.1, forward strand.
TCATGATGCTGATTATTGGAAGTCAGTTATCCGGCAAACACTTATCTATCAATTTTTAGAGAAGGATATTGAAAACATTGGTACGTTAAAAATTAGTGATCGTGGTCGCGAATTTTTGAAAAAGCCTTATCCGGTTGAGCTTGCGCGTGATCATGATTTCACCACAGAGATTGATGAGGAAGAAGAATCAGCCGAACGCACACCCATCAATACGAAAGCGTATGATGTTAAGCTTTTTGAATTACTGAAAGCACTTCGTAAAAAAATTGCTAAAGAGAAAGACTTACCACCTTACGTAATCTTCCAGGATCCATCGTTAGAGGAAATTGCTACTACCTACCCGACTAACAAAGAGGAACTGTCGCAGGTGAATGGTGTAGGTATGGGTAAAGTGAATAAGTTCGGAAAAGAGTTTCTGGAAGTTATTCAAAATTATGTTGATGAGAATGACATTGAAACAGCCAACGAAGTTGTTATCAAATCATCAGTCAATAAATCGAAAACAAAAATTCTAATCATTCAACAAATTGACCGTAAGATTGATTTAGAAGAGATTGCTGAGAAAGCGAGAATTTCGTTTGAAGAACTTCTCACTGAAATTGAGAACATCTGTTATTCCGGCACTAAGCTTAATCTAAATTACTATTTCGATCAGGTAATCGATGGACAGAAACAAGACGATATCCATGATTACTTTATGAACGCAGAAACCGATAGCTTGGAAGAAGCGCTGAATGACAGCTCACTGGCCGACTATTCAGAAGAAGAGGTTCGCATGATGCGCATCAAATTCATATCAGAGTACGCTAATTAGTGTTCACTACGCTACTATTGTCAGGCAGATTGATCAATCTGCCTGACTTTTTTATTTAATGGAATTCACGGTTATCTTTGGGATTCAACCCGAAAATAAACCAATGAATATTCTGCTGATAGGTAACGGAGGAAGAGAACACGCCTTAGCCTGGAAGATCAAGCAAAGTCCGCTGTGTCATAAATTATTTGTAGCACCCGGAAACGCAGGTACGGCATTAGTAGCCGAGAATGTACCCATTGGTGTTGATGAGTTTGCCGCACTCGGAGAATTTTGCTTAAACAATGCTATTGGTTTGGTGGTGGTTGGTCCGGAGGGTCCTCTTGTAAAAGGTATTCGCGATTACTTCGAGGCAGATGCAGCATTGAAAGACATCTTAATGATTGGCCCCGGCAAAACTGGAGCACAGTTGGAAGGGAGCAAAGATTTTTCGAAGCAATTTATGTTGCGAAATAACATTCCAACAGCAAAGGCTAAAACGTTTATGGTGCAAGATTTAGATCAGGCACTAGATTATATCAATACCTGCAAACCACCCATTGTACTAAAGGCCGATGGATTAGCTGCTGGTAAAGGAGTTATTATAAGTTTAAGTCAGGGAGAAGCCAAAGCCGTGATTAAAGAAATGTTGGTAAACAAAAAATTTGGAGAGGCCAGCACAAAAGTATTAATCGAAGAATTTTTGACGGGTATAGAACTCTCTGTTTTTGTACTAACCGATGGTAAAGATTATGTTTTATTACCCGAGGCAAAGGACTACAAGCGTATTGGTGAAGGCGATACAGGACCCAATACAGGAGGCATGGGTGCAGTATCTCCGGTTATCTTT
>CAYNKN010000466.1:0-2569 GCA_964397805.1 uncultured Chryseolinea sp.
ACACCAGTTTTTCATTGATAGCTTTCAATACGGCCTCGGTTTGCGAATGCACTTGTAATTTTTCATAAATCTTTTTGATATGCGTTCGTACTGTATCAATACTAATATCAAACTGAGCAGCAATCATTTTATAACTATTCCCTCCGCTTAACGAACTGAGAATTTCTTTTTCGCGAGCTGTTAGTTGATAAGCATTTTCTACCTCAGTCTTGCGCATTGATTGTATAACCATCCGCGCAATACTGGGTGACATCGGTGCTCCGCCTTGCTTAGCCTCATCAATCGCTTCAAAAAGTTTAGTAGCAATGTGCTTCTTTAGTAAGTATCCGCTGGCCCCTGCTTGCAATGCCTCAAACACATGTACATTATCATCAAATACAGTGAGCATGATGATGGGTACTTCATTGTTTATTTTTCGGATTTGCTTTACGGCCTCAATACCAGTCATGCCCGGCATATCGATATCCATTAAAATAAGTTTAGGATTAAACTGGCGAAACTCTTCGGTTACTTGGAGTACATGTTCAAACGCACCCATTACCTTAAAATCTGGTTTACTGGCTAACAGGTTACAGAGGCTCTCGCGCAACAGGGAATTATCTTCATATATAATTACACGAACAGCCATTAAATTAGTGCTTTGTGTGAAATAGCATTATCAAATTCAATATTAAAATACCCTAATCATGTGATGGGTATCTCCAATTTCACTTCTGTTCCGTTGCCGGGCAAGCTTTGGCGCGTTACACGACCAGCCGAGTCGTACGCACGGTCTTCCATGTTTCGCAAGCCATTACCCTTTTTTACTGTTGCAGAATCAAATCCTTTTCCATCATCGCGTACGGTTAATTGTAATTGATTCTGCTGTGCCGCAAGTGTAACCGTTATCGATTTACAGGCACTGTACTTAGCCGCATTATTAATGGCTTCTTTAAAAATGAGAAATACATTTTTTCGTTTTGAAACATCCAGTTTTAGATCATCCAGCTTGCCTTGTTCATGAAACAAAAAATTGATGTTCAGCGGCTCTAGTATTTCTGCACTAAACTCCTTCATCTTAATCACCATGTTGCGCACAGAGTCGTTATCGGGATTAATAGACCAAACGATATCGGCCATACTTTCCATGATTCGCGAAGATTGCTCATGGATGCGTTGAAATTGATTCTCTGCTTCTCCATTTTTTTGATGCAAGGCCATTTGACTAATGATGTTAATACTCGATAATGTAGAACCAATATCATCGTGCAAATCGCGGGCAATCGTACTCCTCATTTTTTCCATTTCTAACTGTCGCCTAGTTCTGTTCACTAAGCGGTAGCGATTAACAAGCAACACGCTTATGATGATAACCGAAAGCAAAGCAATCACGATCAGTTGCAGGTTGGCCTGTTGCCTGTCTAAGGTTTCTTCTTTCAGCAATTGATCCCGTTTCAACAGTTCAATTTCCTGATTCTGCACGGTATACTTGTATTTAGCTTCTATCTCTTCAGTCGCTTTCCTGCTTTCCATGTTTGTGAGACTGTCTTTAAGGTAGCTATATCGTTCATGGAATTCCAACGCTGCTTTATAATTTTCCCTTCCTGCTTCTCCATCGCTCATAATCTGGTAAGAGTCCATCACTAAGTAGGGGTTTATTCCTTTAGCGTACATCCTTGAAGAATCCGAATAAGCAATTGCTAATGAATACCGTTTCAACTTTTGGTAAGTATAGCCCAAAGCGGAATACACATATGCCATCATGGAGGCGCTTGGGATGCTTTTAGCCAATGACAATGCCCTTATATACTCCATATTAGCCTGATCATACTCTTCCTTATCATAATAAATATTACCAATGCTATGATAGGTTTCGGAAGCGTTAAACCTGTCGTTTATCTTGTTGTAGTATTGCAGAGATAGCCTATAATTTTCCAAGCCCTTGTCGGGTTCATTTAGTTTACGGTAAATCATTCCAAGTAACCTGTAACAATATGCGGCCACTGACAGCTGATTATTGTCAAGGGAGAGCTGAAGGCTGCGGTTGGTATAGTCAAGGGCTTTGTAATAGTTGCCAAGCTTATGTTGTATGTTTCCAATATTTGCAAGCGCCCTTGCTAACTCTACCGGGTTATGCAACAAGCTGTCCTGTAAGTTGGCTGCCTTAATAAACTGTTCGAGCGATTCGGTGAGCTTGTGTTCATTCAAATAAATATTTCCTCGATTAATATGAATGTCGGCCATCACTTTAATGTTATTTTCTTTGCTTGCTAGCAGATATGCCTGGTTAAGATATATGTGTGCTGAATCTGTTTCTATTCTTCGCATAAACACTTGCGCTATCCCCTGCAAAGAACGGGTAACTTCCGGTATGTCTTTGTTATGTCTGGCGTGTTGCAATGCCTGCCGGAAGAAGAGAAGCGATGAGTCATACACACTAAAGGTTTTGTAATACTCTCCCATCAGGTTGCACACATCTGCCTTTCTATATTTATCTTTTCGAGACTCTGCCAGTTGTAATGCCTGCTTAAGATAACTGATGGATTTTTCTGGGCTTTCTTCTTCGATGGTGTTTGCTTTCCTGATGAGC
>CAYNKN010000467.1:0-2568 GCA_964397805.1 uncultured Chryseolinea sp.
AAATAAAATTACCATTGGGTTACTATTGATTTCGCTGATGCATACGCTGGTGGTATTTAGTTTAGTAGTCATACTCTACGGTTTACTAAAATCAGTCAATCGAATACTGTCAAGTTTGTACCTTTCCTTCAGCATACTCAGTGCATTTATGCTTGGCTTTGGCGCATTATTTTTATCGATACTTATTCCACTAAGCTCATTTTATCAAAACAATGTTGAAATCAACCAATCGTTTTTCCAAGTCACCATCAAACTGTGTTCGAGTTTAAACTTTTATGCATATACCTTGGGGATGTGTGTTTGGGGAATTGGTGGATTGATTCTCTGTATACTATTTTATCAATCCAAAAAAATTCCTACGGCCTTGTCAGTGGTAGGATTGTTTGGGTATAGTACATTTATTGTAGGAAATGTATTAGAGTTGTTTGGATATCAGGTTGGTGTTATGTTATCAATTCCGGGAGGGATTTTTGAGGTAGCATTAAGTATTTGGTTGATTATAAAAGGCCTTTTTAGTCCAACCGTTACACAGTCGATCGGAGCTTAGTCACCAATCGTTTCCTGATTCTGCTTAACGACTCTGGTTTAACACCAATGTAACTTGCAATTTGATATTGAGGAACTCGCTGAAAAAGTGTGGGATTCGTGTTATGTAATCGTATATAGCGTTGCTCCGGTGTATCCGCTAAATAGTTGTTCATTGTTTCTTGTTGTTCAGACACAACGGTCTCCAATACGTCTCGCGAAACTCTTTCTAATCTGGGGAAGAGTTCAAAAAGTATTTGCGCTTTTTTCTCGTCTCCTACCACTGCTGTTATGTCCTCGATGCAAACAATATTCGTTGTCGAAGGTATAGTTTCTGTAAAGCTGGTGAACGAAATTATCCATTGGTCTTCAGCATAAAAATTAGTTATTACCTCTTGTCCATCTATAATCTTAAACTGTCTGGCAATTCCTTCTAAAATAAAAAACGTATCACTCGTTGGCTGTCCTTCCTTTACGAGAAAACTGCCCGACTTAAATCTTCGTATCTCCATACTTTCAGCAAGCACTCGTTTTTCATCATCTGAAAGTAAAGTGAACTTCAAGAAATAATTGATGAGTTTATCGTGCATTACCATTAACGCTAAAAGGTTATTAGATTTTTTGAGATTAGTATTAGCTAATTGTTAAACCTAACTGCTAAAGTAGCTAAAAATTAGTAGCAGAAATTAGTTCGCTTATTTCATTACGATTTGTTTTACAGTATACTTTCGCGACCATTTTATAATAAACGGAACCAACAGAAAAGTAGGTAAGAGCCATACCAGAATAGGTGGCAGTATGGTATTATTAACAACTAAAAAGGCAGTGGCCGATGCAATGTAACTCCCTACCATGCGCTGAATGTGACTTACCAATCCAACATGCTTAACATTTAGTTTACTTCTAAAATTATGGTAGTCGCGCTTAACGAACAGTAAACCAATACTCCCGAAAACCAATAGAACAATTCCGAAATTATCGGCTTCACTCAAGATGTAAAGACCATAACCTATAAACGCAATACCGAAAAGAAACATGGTAAAGGTGAGGAGCCAATCTACTGTATTTACATCTGCCGTTTTTTTCTTGCCCAAATATCGCTTACCTGAAACCAGCATATACACGGTAAAAACACCTACAATAAATAAGAAATAGTTTGTGCGTAAAAAGGTTAGTGCAATTGCTGTAACCGCGGCTAAAAGCATTGCATAGAAATAGATAATTCCAATAACCTGATGCCGGTTATCACCTTTCTTGGCAAGTAGTACAAATGCACCAAGCACTAAGCTTATTCCACCACCGGTAATGTGGGCCGTTAATAAGATATCGAATAGGGTCATTGAAGATATATTCTTTGTACAAAAGGATTATGTTAAGCAGTTTCAAATTCAGGACAGTCAATCCGAATATCTTGTGAATCTAATTTTAGTTTAATTAAATTACAATAGTTCATATTGTTTTTGGTCGAAAGATGTTTACAGTTTAAACAAGTTCGCTGAATGCTAATAATATCTACTTTATTGAGTTGAGTGATTAGATCAGAAATAATATTCCATAAAACTGCTTTTTCTGATTTATCTGCTTTTTTTATTAGTAATGTTAACGGGGTAGTGAAATCTTCTGAATCGGACACTATTTTCTTTCCAGTTGATGTTAGTTGTATTGTATAACTGCGGGTATCGGTTATATCCTTTAACTTCCTTATCAATTTTTTCTTTTCTAGTACTTTAATAGCATCACTGATGGTAGGTTTGGTGAAATTAAACTCTTGTGCCAAATAACTTATCGTTGTCTTATCCAATGTATGGTATTGAATAAAGATTAACAATTGAATTTGTATAGGACTTAAACCAAATTTTTTAGCCTTTTCCCAAAGTAATATTCTAAAAACCTGAGACAAACGTTCAAGCCCTGCCACTATTTTATAATCAAGGTTTGTATTTTGAATTTCCAGATTAAATACTGACACTTAGCTACAGTTTTGCAATTTAATAATATAGTATCCCTTATCTCGGATGCCTTCAATCATCTCATCTGTTGAAT
>CAYNKN010000468.1:0-2564 GCA_964397805.1 uncultured Chryseolinea sp.
ATCACAAGGACTCATTACGTGGAGCCCTTCGCGAAGCCAGTTTAATTCGTTAAGGAGTACTCCGATTACCATTGAGTTTATTGTTCAAGATCAACCCGATAAGGCAGAGTCTATTGGGCGATTGCGCATATCTCAAACGCAACAAGACCTCCCACCAGAAATTTTGATAGTTCCTGGTGATAGTGTTTTTACCATTAAGGAAGATGAGACACTAAACTTGAAGTTATACATCTCCGACCCCAATGGCGATGACAATGTTCGAAACACCTCTTTTATTGCATCGGATAAACGTGTGCCAGAAAACATCCTAAAAGAGAACACCTTGTTGCAATACGAATTTACTTGGACCCCCGGATACGATTATGTAGATGATGTGCAAAAATCGTTAGAAACCGATATTACTTTTTTTGCATTAGATAAAACAAATAACCGAGCAGAACGGAAAATTAAAATAAAGATTCTGGATGCGGAGAATATGGTAGAAAAGGATGCGCTTCAATACAAAAAGTATAGAGACACATTACTTGATGCCTATTTGTTAATTGAAGATTTGGATGCCAACCAGAAAAAACTGAATAATGATTATAAAAAGGCTAAACGTGGTAAAAAGCATCGGTCGCTGGTAAATGCAACTTTTGGAGCTACTACCGGTTTTTCGCCTTTGCTATTTGAGCCCAACCAAGCAAAGGTTGTTGGTGGAGTAGGAGGTACGACCATAATGACGCTTGGTACACTTGAAGCAGCAGAGATCATAGGAAAGTCTCGTCAGGATATTTTAGAAAAAATTAAAACTGGTATTGAAATACGTAATAGAGTGCAGTCTAATGGGGATGAATTTTCTCGAAAGTTTGCGCTGAAGTCTAGGCGAAGAGATGCCGACTTTGAAAAGGATATTGATAAACTTCGGTTAACTATAAACGACCAAAAACTTGTGTTGTTGGAGTTAGATGCTGACGAGAAGGCAAACCGAAGAGCGCGAGTTACGAACAAGGAGATCAGGCATGTTTTCCTAGATTTTAGCGAATAAGTATTAATTGAGAATAAGGTGATATTTAGTTTGAGGCCAAGTTTGTAAGAATCATCTAAAAATCTACATTTGCACTCCAAAATAAGCAAACCGCACAGAACACAGAGGAGTGGCAGAGCGGTCGAATGCGGCGGTCTTGAAAACCGTTGAACCGCAAGGTTCCGGGGGTTCGAATCCCTCCTCCTCTGCCAAGTAGAAACTAAAGCAAATCAAAACCTCGAAATCCCTATGATTTCGAGGTTTTTTTGTTTTTGGGCTAGTCAAAATCATTCAAAATTTCATGATCCCTGTGGTACCAATGTGGTACCAAGCAAACCAAGAAAATCTTGGTACCACAAATTGGTATAATGCACTGAATATCAACTGGTTCAATATGTAAACATCTTGATTCTGTGTATTTAAAGTGAGAAACTTAACTAAAACCAATTAGGATTATGAGACAGACTATTTCAGTAAAGTTCTTTGCTCGCAAAGACAGGGCAGTTGCAGGAGGAATGATTCCGCTCTCTATGAGAATCGGTATCAACAGGCAACGCATTAACATTGTAACAAAGATCCATGTCAAAGAATCTGAGTGGTCTCCTAACGAGGGAAAGCTCAAACCCAAAACTCGTGACTCTCAAAAGATAAATGAGTTGCTTGACGGCTTCCGGATAAAAGCATTCGATTGTCAACGCGAGTTGTTGAATGAAGGGAAACCAATCACACTTGAAAACATAAAGGCGAAGTGGTTTGGGACTTCTCTCGACCGTAGAGTAATGTTGATGGAAGTATTTACACAGCACAACGAACAAATGAAGGCTCTAGTGAATAAAGAGTTTTCACCGTTGACTTTAGAACGTTACGAGACTTCATTCCGTCACACACTGGAGTTCATGAAATGGAAATACAAAGCTAGCGACATCGACATCAAGGAGTTGAAGTACGAGTTTATTTCTGGCTATGAGTTCTGGTTGAAATCGGTCCGCAATTGTTATCACAACACATCGATGAAATACTTATCGAACTTTAAGAAGATCGTTCACATTTGTATAAAAAATGGATGGCTTACGCGTGATCCATTTGTAGGATTCACATTGGCGAAACGGGAAGTTAAAAGGCCATTTCTCGTTGAGGAAGAACTTATGAGGATAATTAATAAAGATTTCACCATGCCGCGACTTTGCCAGGTTAGAGACATTTTTATTTTTTGTTGCTATACCGGTTTGGCCTATGCTGATGTTGAGAAACTGACACGCGAAGAAGTAACCATTGGTATCGATGGTGAAAAATGGATCTGGACAAGTAGACAAAAGACAGATGCAGCAACACGGGTTCCGTTACTTCCACCTGCACTTGAAATCCTAGAACGCTACAAAGAAAATCCACAATGCGCCAACAAAGGGCGGCTGCTGCCGGTACTTAGTAATCAAAAGATGAACAGTTACCTGAAAGAAATTGCTGATAGCTGTGGGATCACGAAGAAGATGACGTTTCATACTGCACGACATACATTTGCAACCACAGTTACTCTTACCAATGGTGTACCAATTGAAAC
>CAYNKN010000469.1:0-2563 GCA_964397805.1 uncultured Chryseolinea sp.
CGAGTGCAGGTGTAATGGTAGTGAGGCAGGCAAAATCTTTTCGAAAGCAGGTATTCTTGCCATACACGGAGCAAGGTCTGCACGGTAACTCTTCCCTACTAACTTCAATAATGCTTTCTTCTCCCTTGCCATACGGGCCAAAGCCTACATCGGTGTGTGTTCCTCCCCAAATAGAAAGTAACGGAACATTTGCCAAGGCGGCCATGTGCATATTAGATGAGTCTACGCACACCATTACGTCCATGTGTTTCATCAACGAAATTTCTTGTCGTAGTTTCAATTTTCCGGCAATTACCTCGCAGTGATTGGGAAATTGTTTTTGTAATGACTCAAAGTATTTTATTTCTTTATCGCCACCACCAAAAAGAAAAAACTTCACTTCTCTTTTTTCAATAAGCTGTGTAATGAGAGCTGGGTAATTTTCTAACGGCCATATTTTTGTTTTGTGCATGGCAAAAGGAGCCAGACCAATCCACTTGGTATCGGCTACATTTTTTTTGTAGTGAAACCAATCGGCAGCTTGTTCAATAGATTCGCCCAACGCAATAAACGGAGCCTTGCCAATGGTTAACGGATACCCAGCTTTTTCAAAAGCTTGTTGGTAGCGTTCAATGGTGTGGGGTAGGGGTGTGGTTATTTTATTGATTTTGCGTGTCCTTAATTTTTTCTCACCTCTGCCTTTTTCAAATACGATTATGCGACTACCAAAAAGGTTAAAAAATGTTCGTAATACTTTCGTGCGTAAGTGGTCGTGCATATCGAACACATCGGTAAAAGGACCCTTGCGAAGTAAATTTCCGAAGAGCTGGCGCAATCCTAAAATACCGGTGTAGGTATGGTCTACATCGGCTGGGTATACTTTTACACGCGGGATATCAAAGAATAACGGACCAAACTTCGGACGCGTTACTAGGGTTACTTCAACATCGGGATACTGTTCTGTAAAAGCTTTTACAACAGGCACTAAGAGGGCGACATCGCCCATGGCTGAAAAACGGAGTATGAGTATGCGTGTAGACACCATTAGTTGTTCTTTCTGTAGAGCATGGGGTTAAGCGAGGCATCGTTATACATTTTCATTTGTCGGTATACTTTAAACCTACGCTTGCCCTGTTGTATATCTTCTAACAATTCATCAAAGGCTATTTGCATATCCGTTCTTTGCTCGAGCAAGATCGTTAGTTTGGCAGCACACTTTTCACGATGCTCATCCGTAGTATCATTACGTTCGGCTTGCTCTTTCATGTGATAAATCTTTAATAACAAAATACTCATACGATCAAGCAGCCATGCAGGTGTTTCTGAATTTATACGCGCACCTTCATCGGGAATAATATCGCTCAGCTCTTCTAAAAAGTAATCATCAATTTTCTCTACCATATCGGTTCGATCTTGGTTTGATTTATCGATGCGCCTTTTTAACTGGATACCTTCAATCGGATTGATATCCGGCAAACGAATAATATCTTCCAAATGCCATTGCACGGTATCAATCCAATTTTTAGCATAAAGTAATGCTTCAAAACTCCCATCCGAATAGGGATTTTTAACAGGAGCATTTACATCATCGGTTAGGTGATAATCGTTAATACTTTGCTGAAAAGCTTGATAGCATGCGGAGGCATTTAACATAGTCGTGATTTTACTTGGCAATTTAAGTATTTTGCCTGTTGTACAAGAATTAGTATGTCATCACATCATTTCGTAAAAGAAGGTCAGGAGCCAGCACTTTTTATCATTCATCCATTTAACTATGAATTAATTTCACCGCTATTGGAGTGGGCTCCGTTAGTGGTGGTAAGTGAAGAAGCTGTTGATGCGGTATTGCAGTGGGGTGTTAAAATTGATGTGGTGCTGGTAGATGCTAGTCGATCCGCAGCGATGATCGAAAAAATGCAGCCCTATGCTCCAGTAAAAATCCTATCGCTCCAACCTAACGAAGAACTCCTTTTAACTGGCTTATACTTTCTGCAAGCCGTAAGCCAGCAGGCAGTAAATATAATTTCAGCAGCTACCGAAACGGTATTTAAGCAGTTAAATTTGGCGCATACTACCATTCAAATCAATTTGTTGGATTCATCCGGAAAATGGTCTTTTATCACTTCTGGTAAATTTGAAAAGTGGCTTCCCGATAACCAAACCTTAATACTTCGTCCACTCAAGTCGGATCAACTTTTTCAATTAAAAGGCTTAACACGATCTGCAAATACGTTAACCCCAGTGCAATCAGGTATGGTAAGTATTACCGCCAATGATTTCTTTTGGATTGGTACACATTGGTAAGAAGCGTGCCTCAACTAATTTTTTTTACGCATAGGGGTAATTCTTTTCAGGATTGTCATAACCCAAATGCCTGAATGCCGTAAATTTCGCTGATGATGCAATCACCAGCAGAAGATTTATCGGCAGGAGAACCCTTACCAACGCTAACGGTTGGCGATATAACTGCTTTTGAAATGCTCTTTAGAACCTACTATCAGCCACTTTGCAACTACGCCTACACATTCGTTCAGGATAAGGACGAAGCGGAGGAAATTGTGCAGTCTACCTTCTTGTCGGTTTG
>CAYNKN010000470.1:0-2553 GCA_964397805.1 uncultured Chryseolinea sp.
TCCATGCAGCAAATGATTGCATAAAAGGTATTCGGTTTAACCGAAACTTCGGAAAATCGGCTGCTCTGCAAACCGGTTTTCGTGAAGCACGCGGTAAGGTAGTTATTACCATGGATGCCGATTTACAAGATAGTCCGGATGAGATACCCGCGTTGTATGCTATGATTGTGAACGATGGGTTTCATTTGGTATCGGGTTGGAAACGCAAACGCCACGATCCACTTTCTAAAACTATTCCTTCGAAATTCTTTAACTATGTTACCCGAAAAATATCGGGTATTAAACTACATGATTTTAACTGCGGACTAAAAGCATATCACAGCACTGTAGTAAAAAACATTTCGGTATATGGTGAAATGCATCGCTACATACCCGTTATCGCCAAGTGGGCAGGCTTTACTAAAATTACCGAGAAGGTAGTGGAGCATCGTGAGCGAAAGTATGGTCAAACAAAATTTGGCTTTGAGCGATTCATCAATGGTTTTCTCGATTTACTCTCCATCACTTTTGTTAGTCGGTTTCGGCAAAAGCCCATGCATTTTTTTGGATTGTGGGGGTCGATCTCTTTTATGTTAGGTTTTGTTTTTACCGCCAAACTTTTTTGGGATAAAATCAATACCCTCTTTATTTCTAAAATTCCTGTAAAGCGCGACATTACCGATCAGCCACTTTTTTACTTGGCTTTAGTAGCGCTGGTTATTGGTGTACAATTATTTGTTACTGGTTTTTTAGCAGAGATGTTTGCCATGCAGTCGCTTTCTAAGCGCGACTACTTGGTGATTGAGCGTGTGGGTTTGGAAGAGCGCAATGTGCTCGTGCAAGCAAAAGCGAATTGATTCATTTACCTTTGTGGGTATGCGTGAGGTAAAGTATTCTGTTGTTATTCCGGTTTATAACCGACCGCAAGAAGTAGATGAACTCCTACAAAGTTTAGTCACACAAACCTATACAAATTTCGAGGTAGTAATTATTGAGGATGGCTCAACAATTCGTTGCGACACCGTAGTAGATCGCTATCGCGATAGCTTAGCAATTACGTATTTCTATAAACCCAATACGGGACCTGGGCCATCGCGCAATGTGGGTTTTAGTATGGCTAATGGTGTATACTTTGTTGTGTTTGATTCTGATTGCATTTTACCCTCCACGTATTTTGAATCGGTAGAGAAAGCGTTGCATGAGCACAGCTGGGATGCGTGGGGTGGCCCCGATCAAGCGCATAAAAAATTTACTACCGTGCAACGCGCCATGGGTTATTCCATGTCATCGGTGTTTACAACAGGTGGTATCCGTGGAGGTAAAAAACACGTAGGGTGGTTTCAGCCACGAAGCTTTAATATGGGTATTTCCAAAAAGGTATTTCAGCAAACAAATGGCTTTGCTTTCGATCGGTTGGCAGAAGATATTGAGTTTAGTATTCGCATGAAAAAGGCTGGATTTTCAATTGGACTGATTAACGATGCCTTTGTATTTCATAAGCGCAGAACCTCGTTGAGTCAGTTTTATCATCAGGTGTTTGGCTTTGGTCAAGGTCGCGTTAGGGTAGCGAGGGTTCATCCGGAAGCAATAAAACTTACTCATTGGTTCCCATCTCTTTTTACAATGGGCTTAATTAGCTTACTCATACTTCCTTTTATTTCTGTGCCTTTGTTTTTTCTGGGCTTCAGTTTAACCCTACTTTATTGGTTAATTATTGCAGTCCATTCTTATTTGGTTACAAAAAGCATAGCCGTAGCCTGTTTATCGGTGCCAGCTGCTGTATTGCAATTAGTTGGCTATGGATTAGGGTTCCTGAGTGAAAAGCTGAGCTTGAAGCAATGAGTGAGTGGCTAAATAACCCGCATAGTTGATAAGAATAAAAATTTGGATATTTTTACGACATTGCTGACAACCTAGCCCACTCCTTAGCATGAAAAAAATCACCAAGATTTTCCTTTTGGCCATTAGTCTTTGTTACTGCACAACCACGGTGTTTAGCCAGGATAACGTTGAACTGGCACCCGGATATTATGTAGTAGTAAGTGCTTATGCTAAGTCGCGCGAGCAAGTAGCCATTAACTATGTCGACTTACTAAAACAAAAAGGATATGATGCGCAACATGGTTTTAATACCAGCCGCAATTTGTATTTCGTTTACATTAACTACTTCACTACACTAAAGGAATCCCTTCAGGAGATGAAGCGTATTCGCAGTAAAGGCGAGTTTTCTGATGCCTGGGTACGCGTAGTAACTGGCGATATTCAGGTAAATGCTCCATCAACAACTGTGTTAGCCACGCCACGTCCTGTAATGGATCAGGCTAAACCCAAACCTGTTCAACAATCAAATGAGATCAATCAACAACAATTAGAAGATTCTCTTCGTGCACAAGCATCGCCTGTACTTCCTGATGTAGAAATAACTGACAACGAAGAAATTGTACAACATGAAAAAATGACATTGGGAAATACAGAAGTATTTCTAAGTCTTTTTAATGGAAGAAACAATCGTATTGTTGATGGCGATGTCCAGGTAGTAGATACCGATCGGGCTCGCGCCATTACCAAAGTAAA
>CAYNKN010000471.1:0-2550 GCA_964397805.1 uncultured Chryseolinea sp.
AAATCGGTATGAATTACTCCGGCAGCCTGTGGCGCTTTCCAGCCACGCTTGATCGTCCATGCCCGAACTTCTTTTTCACCAGCGGTGAAGTAGGTAATTAGATCCAGTAAACTATAGGATGCCCGCAGCAACTTGTTTAAGCCAGACTCAGCTAAGCCATACTCGTGCAGAAAAACCGCCCGATCCTCTTCCGATTCCAGTTCGGCAATTTGTGCTTCAATAGCGGCACTAATCATCACCACCTCCGCACGCTCTTGTTGAACGTGTGCTTTAAGAGCCTCTACGTATTTATTACCGGTATGCACCGAAGCCTCGTCTACATTCGCTACATACACAACAGGTTTGGCTGTTAAAAGCTGCAAATCGGCTACTGCATCTTTACTCTCATCGTCAGCTTCCAGCGCTCGTGCATTTTTACCTTCTAGTAATATCGCTTTGTATTGTTGTAGCGCTGCTAATTCCTTTTTCATTTTAGCATCGCCATTTTTGGCAGCTCGCTCAACCCGCGATATCTTTTTATCGATAGATTCTAAATCTTTGAGTTGGAGCTCGGTATCAATTATCTCTTTGTCAGAAACTGGGTCAACCCGGCCATCTACGTGAACAATATTATCATTATCGAAACAACGAATAACATGAACTATAGCATCTACTTCCCTAATGTTGGCTAAAAACTGATTACCTAAACCTTCGCCCTTACTGGCTCCTTTTACTAAACCGGCAATATCTACGAATTCAATGGTTGTTGGCAATACGCGTTGCGGGTTAACGAGGTCTTCCAATATTTTTAAGCGATTGTCGGGTACGGTAATAACACCCACATTGGGTTCTATAGTACAAAAAGGGAAGTTGGCAGCTTCAGCTTTGTTGTTAGAAATCGCATTAAAAAGTGTTGATTTTCCAACATTAGGCAGACCAACAATACCACACTTTAAACCCATAGTAAATTATTAAGGGCGCAAATATAAAGCGTGTTACCATCCTATTAAAGGTTTATTTTGAACAAGATGGTTTATAGAAAAAATAGGCTCTAGTTCAAGGACTAAAACCTTAATCCCATTTTAGCTCCGTATCGCTGGAGGTTCCTTCCTTTACAGTATCAACTTCCTCACGCTCATGAATTTGATCGAACTGACTAAAATCTACTTCGGGCATAAGCTCAGACTTTACATGATTTACCGTAGAAGAAAGAGCCTCTACAAACTTGTTAAAGTCTTCCTTATAGAGGAAAATTTTGTGCTTCTCATACGTAAACCCATCTTCCTTAAAACGCTTTTTGCTCTCGGTTATCGTTAGATAATAATCATTCGAACGGGTAGCTTTCACATCAAAAAAGTAAGTCCGTTTGCCGGCCTTTACTTTTGCGGAATAAATTTCATCCCTGCCGTTTGTCTTGTTTTCTTCCACAATCCTTCAAATTTAGGGTTAGATTTAAGTTTGGTTCAGACTAAGGTAGTATTTTGAAAAGCGATTGCAAAAAAGCTATTTAATATTTTACGAATTCCAATTTATGAGTTCAACCTTATATTACACCACTAACCACTAAAAGGTAAAGTTTAACGCTTAATTATCACGCTTGTGAATTTAAAGAATAGTGAGTTACAAGGTCAAGTAAGCTTGGAATTACTTGCTCGTCAATTAGTTGAAGGATTTATTACGGGCATGCATAAATCGCCCTACCATGGTTTCTCTGTAGAGTTTGCTGAGCATAGACTCTATAACGAAGGCGAGAGCACCCGCCACATCGACTGGAAAGTTTATGCCCGAACCGACCGGCTTTTTACGAAACGTTATGAGGAAGAGACCAATCTACGGTGTGTAATTGCGATAGATACCTCGGCATCTATGCACTACCCGTTACCGGGAAAGGCAAAAATCAAGTTCAGTCAGTTTGCTGCTGCCGCTTTGAGTTACTTACTACATAGACAACGAGATGCCGTAGGATTGTGCTTATTTTCTGACGCTATTAATACCCTCACGCAAGTTCGTTCTACACCAACTCATCTAAACAAACTATTCATTGCCCTAAATGATTTAGGAAAGGCTGAGATGCCCACGCAGAACATAACACAAGTAGCGAAGGTATTGCACGAACTGGCTGAGAAAATTCACAAACGATCGCTGGTCATCATTTTTAGCGACATGTTTGATTCCGGTGAAAACACGGAAGAAATGTTTAAAGCACTACAACACCTTAAGCATAACAAACATGAGGTCATTGTTTTTCATGTTATGGACAACTCCACGGAACTACTATTCAATTTTGAGGATAGACCCATGGAGTTTGTAGATTTGGAAAGTGGCGAAAAACTAAGGCTTAACCCCGGGGATGTTAAAGCAACCTATAAGCGTGAAGCAGAACACTTTCACAAAGCATTAAAAATGCGATGCAATCAGTTCAAAATAGATTTTATTGAAGCCGATGTGTATAGCGACTTTAATACTATCCTTCAAACGTATCTGATCAAGCGAGAAAAAATGAGGTAGTTAAACAGTCAGAAATTCCAAGATAAACGTAACCCAATGAAGATAACTTAAGCTTCTACTTCT
>CAYNKN010000472.1:0-2549 GCA_964397805.1 uncultured Chryseolinea sp.
CTTCTCCTGGTAAAGGGCTACCCAAAACAGTAAGGATATCCGTCCCAGATTAACAACATGAATCGACAACAAACCTACTGATATAAACCAACCTAAGGTTTTTGTTAAAGGTCCCATGGCCAACAAGAAACCAATGAAAATGATCATGACATTAATTCCGCTGCATCCTTCAAAAACAGATACCACTGCGCGATCAGCTAGTATCAATGCGGTTGTCGGTCGGGCATCATTATCTTTTGTTGTCACTTCCCAACCGGCCAAGTTTAACAATACAGCAGATTGGTGTGTAACCCACTGCGTGGCCGGATCGGGTTCGGGCTCGTAGGCGGTAACATAGAGACCGTATGCCAAATTAGCGATCACATAAAACCCAATAAACTTGACCAGAAAAAAAATAGTCGGCTTAAACTCCTGAAACGAAAATCCTGTCATGTAGATCCTGTGCTATCCGCATCAAGTTTAGTGATTCGTTCGAGAGGATAAAATCGTTTCGTTGGAAATTTTTTCGCTTGTTCTTCTGCGCTTAGCAGGTGAAATTTATCACGAAGGCTATCGTGCTGCGATGATATCACCCAATTTTTTTTGCTGGCACACCCGCTACAGTTATATCTGCTGGCACATGGGTTAATACAACAGCGCCCATACCTACCCTACTAGTATCTCCAATGCGTACATTGTTTTTTACATTCGCACCCGATCCTATTAATACACCCTCGCCAATAGTAACCTGACCCGCTATATTAACGCCCGGCATAATAGACGAACACCTCCCAATGGTTGTATCGTGCCCAATCGTACAATTTAAGTTTAGCAATACATGCTGCGATACATGAATATGTGTGGTGAGTATACAGCCTGCCGATACAATTACGCCTTCCGCTAAGGTTATCCGCTCTTTATCCAAGATAACAGCCGAAGGATGTACAAGCGTTGGATAGTAGATATGATTGCACGCTTCCAGCTTTTTCACAATCGACAACTTAGTTTGCGGATTACCAATAGCTACCACTACGTGAATGGGTTGAGCCCAGTTTATGAGTGCATGTAATCCACCTACTACAGGTGCATCCATTATTAGTTCGCCCTCCTTAACGCCATCATCAAAATAACCACTCACGGCCCAATCGGATAATGATTGAATTAGCGCGTAAACCTCCCGCCCTAAACCTCCCGCTCCGATGATGTAAAGTGATTTTTTCATTAACTGGATAATATTGTCGGGTAACTTACTTAAAACTTGTGAGGTTTTAGATATTCTTAAAATGCATAAGTAAAAAATTAAGGGTAGTATCCAAAATCAGATCGCTTCGATTCAAACACTAAGCTTCGAAAAAGGGAGGCGCTCGCGAGGACGGGTGCTTGGCGAGGCCGGTTACGTCATAGCGAGGCGCAGGAAGGAGGATGTGTGGTGGGGCAACGAAGCCATCTTTAGTGTGGTTGGTCTAAAATCAGATCGCTTCGATTGATGCATTAGGCTACGAAAAATAATACTGCTCTCGATGACGTTGATCGCTTCGATTGAAACGCTAGACTTCGAATAAGAGAGGCGCTCGCGAGGACGGGTGGTTGGTGAGGACGGCTACGTCATGGCGAGGCGCAGGAAAGGGAATGTGCGGTGGGGCAACGAAGCCATCTTTAGTGTGGTTGGTCTAAAATCAGATCGCTTCGATTGATGCATGAGGCTACGAAAAATAATACTGCTCGCGATGACGTTGATCGCTTCGATTGATAGTTAGTACTTTTAAAAAAGATGGTTACTGCGAAGATGTAGTGTTGGGGTCGCGATGAATACAACCTTTGCGATCTATTACCAATTCTTCACTTCTTCAAATAAGTCCTTCCATTCTCGATTTATGGAGTTAATCAATTTTTCCTTATCCTTTCTGGATCCTCCTTTAATTTGTTTCTCACGATCTATTGCTTCTTCAATCGAAAAGAAAAATTCATAGTAAACTAATTTTTTCAAATTGTACCGTGCAGTAAAACTTTTCGGGAACCGTACTTCCTTATGTTCCAAAACCCTAGAATATAAATCTGAAGTTACTCCGGTATAGAGAGTGGTGTTCATGAAATTTGTCATGATGTACACGCATCCACCTTTTTCCATAATTTTTGCTAACGTTTTGAAAGTATAAAAAAACCAAAGATCGCTACAATTGTAAATTTAAGATCGCTTATAAAATTACAATTCGCAATGATATAGATCGCTTTGTATTTATGTTTGGTTAGTCTAAATGCAGATCGCTTCGGTTGAAACACTAAGCTTCGAATAAGAGAGGCGCTCGCGAGGACGGGTGCCTGGATAGGACGTAAAAGTTTTTTACATTATTCAATCTCCCTTGCCGGATTACCAACTACCCGCGCACGATCAGGAACATCGCGAATAACTACCGCGCCGGCCCCTACCGTTGCCCACGCACCAATTGTTATCCCAGGAATAATTCGAGCACCAGCACCAATCAATGCACCTTCCCCTACTGTTACCGATCCACACAGTACCGCACCTGGTGCAATGTGGGCAAAGTCACCGATTTTATTATCGTGATCAA
>CAYNKN010000473.1:0-2542 GCA_964397805.1 uncultured Chryseolinea sp.
GTTCTGGAATCTTTTTCATAACAGCGATGGTGCTGTTTCGGTTAGTGAAACGGAACCAACACGCGAAGAGTTAAAAATATTACACAAAACACTAAAGAAAGTAGAAGAAGATATAAGTCGTTTTTCTTTTAATACATCAGTTAGTGAATTCATGATTTGCTGTAATGAACTCACCGCACTAAAATGTACTAAGCGTGCCGTGCTAGAACCGTTAGTTATTGCACTCTCTCCGTTTGCTCCGCATATAGCCGAAGAACTTTGGGAAAAACTGGGGCATACGGATACCATTTTAAACAGCACCTTTCCGGTTGCCGATGAACAATACTTAGCAGAAAGTTCGTTTGAGTATCCGATTTCCATTAACGGTAAAGTGCGTGCAAAAATGAACTTTGCACTCGATATGCCCAAAGAAGATATTGAAAAGGTAGTGATGGCCTCTGATATTGTAGTGAAATGGTTAGACGGCAAAGCACCAAAAAAAGTGATTATTGTGCCTGGCAAAATTGTTAATGTAGTGATGTGAGATTTGTAGAAGACTACATGCGGGGTTGTTATGCTTTCAACTAATTATAAACCTATATGTCTACTTGTGTTAATTGTGGAGCGGAAGTAACAACACCCTATTGTGCGCAATGCGGCCAACGCAGTAATGTAAAACGCATTACCCTCATCAACATGGGTAGCGATTTTTTATCGCGTATATATGGTTTCGATGGCTTCTTTTTACGCACTATAAAAGAATTAACACTACGCCCCGGCAAGGTTAGTCGGGAATACATTTCGGGAAACCGAAATAAATATTATGGCCCCGTTGGTTATTTGTTCATTATGCTCACCATATTCATTCTTGGAGCTTCACTTATCGGTTTAGATTTAGTAGAGTTTTCGTTGGCAACGGCAGATTCTATGAAAGATAGTGGACAAGATGAACAACAACGTGCTATAGGAATTACTATTGGAAAGTGGATAAGCGATAACATGCGTTTAATTTCTTTTTTAACAGCCCTTTGGCTGGTACCTTTTGTTTGGTTGTTTTTTAGAAAAAGTGGAAACAATTTATTAGAAACTGCAGTACCTATTTTTTACTCCAGCGGGCATATTATGTGGTTGAGTTTCATATCAATCATTTCCTACCGCGTATTCGGACAGCCCGTTAATTACTTCTTCCTAATGCTAATTAGCTATGGGTATATGGCATTTACCTTAATTGATTTTTATAACTACTTACCCCGCTGGAAATCAACATTAAGAGCCATTTTAGCTATGATAATTGCTTATTTGATGTTAGGTGTCTTTGCTGCTGTTTTTGGAGTTCTTTATATGATAAGAAATAAAGAGATTTTGGAAAAGCTAGCGCCAAAAAAACCGAAACAGGCTACAGAACAATCGATACCAGAATAATCTTCGATAGAATTTTCATATTTATCAGTTGATTGTTCTGATAAATCCACACCGGTTTGGCTATCCTAGTAAGCCAACTATTCGGCTACTTTGCCCGTAGCATACAAGTGCACAAATCACAACCTTATCTACAAAGATGAGCATACATGTTAAAAACTTGCACTATATTGTTTAAACTATTCATGCGGTTAACGTATGGATTTTTTTATTTTTATTGAATTACAAGTAACGCATTCACCCTTAAACAAAAAAACTCCCCGCTATGCAACTCACTATTTCTAACCTGAGCAAGACCTATGCAAATGGTGTTCAGGCGCTTTCAAATGTATCGTTAACTATAGGCACTGGTATGTTTGGATTGCTTGGCCCGAACGGTGCTGGCAAGTCAACCCTTATGCGAACAATCGCTACTTTACAAGAAGCCGACCAAGGAAGCATAATGTTAGGCGATTTGGATGTGCTGCGTAATAAGCACGAAGTGAGAAAAGTATTGGGGTACCTCCCGCAGGAGTTTGGAGTCTATCCAAAAGTTACTGCGGAAACAATGTTAGATCATATAGCCGACTTAAAAGGAATCATTGATAAAAAGCAACGTAAAGAAATTGTAAGTGCATTGCTTGATAAGGTGAATTTGGGTCACGTTAAAAATAAAAATCTCGGTACATTTTCGGGTGGTATGAAGCAACGTTTTGGTGTAGCCCAAGCGTTAATTGGTAATCCTAAGTTGATTATTGTCGATGAGCCTACAGCAGGCCTTGATCCGGCAGAACGCAACCGATTTTATAATTTACTAAGTGAGATCGGGGAAAACACCATTGTTATTTTATCTACCCACATCGTTGAAGATGTAACGAACCTGTGTAACAACATGGCGGTTATTTGTCTGGGGCAGGTGATTGCACAAGGACATCCCAATGAATTGGTTTCTTCTATTGATGGCAAGGTGTGGCAGAAAAGTATTTCGAAAGAAGATATTACAGCATACCGAAATTCCTTTAATGTAATTTCTACCCAACTAAAAGGTGGTAAAACCCAGATACACGTGTTGAGTGATATTCGTCCAGATGAAAGCTTCGCACCAGTTGAAGCAGGCTTAGAAGATGTTTACTTCGCCAAAATTGCCGAACGCATGGATGTTATT
>CAYNKN010000474.1:0-2531 GCA_964397805.1 uncultured Chryseolinea sp.
TGGTCCAGCCACCATCTATAATAATGGTTTGTCCGGTAATGTGGCGCGCCTTCGGTGAAACCAGAAACATAGCCGCATCGGCAATATCTTTTGTTGATGCTGGCCTTCCTAACGGTGTTATACTTGACCATGTTTTTTCATAGGTTGCATCGCGTGCTGTACGCTCGGTTAGTGTAGCACCCGGAGCCAATGCATTTATTGTAATGCTATAGGGTGATAGCTCCAGCACCAATGTTTTTGCTAACATCTCTAGTGCCGCTTTGCTCATGCCATAAGCTGCCAAATTTTTATGTGCCTGATGCGCGGTAACCGATGACATGAATAAAATGCTTCCACCCTTGCCATAGGTTTTCATATGTCGGGCTGCTGCTTGCGCCAGAAAAAAACTTCCCGCTAAATTTACTTGCATTACTTGCATAAAGTCTTTTTCGGTATACGTTAAAAATTCGCCAAACAACGTAATGCCAGCATTCGCAATCACGATATCTAATCTTCCAAATCTACTCTTTGTTTCATTAACCATCTGTTCAATAAAACCAATGTGAGATGCATCGCCCGGCATAGGCACGCATGTTCCGAATTGCTGATGCACGGCATGAGCCGCTTCCTCTGCCAATACTTTCTCTACATCATTCAGTACAACGATAGCACCATTGGCTGCTAGTGTTTTACAAATTTCCAGCCCAATACCTTGACCGGCTCCTGTAACTAAAGCCACTTTATTTTCAAGTAATTTTGGTGTCATTAAACAATTGGGGGTTACTATACCTATTTAATTTCTACATACCTGAACAATTTTTCTAAAAATCGAACTCCTTATCGCTTACAACTAAGTTCTCCATTTAACCTTTATGATTAAATCCCACATTACTTACAGCCTTTACGGTACAGCTTTCTAAGAAGCACCTATTTTTGCAAATTAAGTCCTTTTAAAATATCACAAGCAAACTTGTATACTATACAGTTCGCTTAGTTACTATGCTTGTTCGCTACCACTCCTCTAAAATACGATCAAAAATTCTTTTTAGTAAATCTCGCATGCTTTCAATACCCAATTATCTTTACAGTAACAAACCCCATCATAATGAATGCCGTCTTTAAGAAACTAAATTATAAAGATCAAAAAGAGTTACATATTCTTGGCGCGCCCGAAAGCTTTTTCAAAAACATGGAAGAAATTAAGTCGTTCGCCACTGTTACCACCTCGTTAGGCAAACAGCCCATAACTTTTTTGCTGGCTTTTGTAACTCAGCAAAAGCAGGTGAATGACCTCACCGAAAAAATTGTAAAGCGGCTTCAGGGCGATGCAATATTATGGTTTGCCTATCCCAAAGGATCTTCAAAAAAATACACCTGCGAATTTAATCGAGATACAGGCTGGGCTATATTAGGACAGTATGGATTTGAAGGTGTGCGGCAGGTTGCTCTTGATGATGACTGGAGTGCGCTTCGTTTCCGTCATGCAGATTTTATTAAAACCATGACACGCAGTTTTGCCATGAGTGAAGCAGGTAAGAAAAAGGTAGCAAAAAAATCGACCAAAAAATAAATCATTCTGGTATTTACGAAACAGCGTCTAGTTAAACGGAGTAGTTTTATTCGAACGAATCATTTCGCCATAATCCTGCTTTTTACTTAACCCAATAACGGCCATCACAATGCGCTTCGTTTTTGTTTGGGTAGTTTTTGCACTCTCGATCCAATTACTAAAGTATTGCTGATGCGAAGGCGCCAAACTTTTAAAGAATGTCATGGCTTGATGATCCTCCTCCAGACATGCCATTAAATCGGGTGAAAGTATCCGCTTACTTTCATCCAACGCCAATGTCACGGTTAATTTTTCGCCCTCTCGCTTACCCACGTTTTTTCGCATAGTAGCATTAATGGGCAATATAAAATGACCCTCGCCCATGGGTAATAAAGCTATTTTCTCAAAAGCGTATTGATCGAGTGAACCCTTAACACGAAAAGTAACTTTTGAATCTTTCAGTTTTTTAGCTTGAGTGGCAGGTATATCAATGTATGTCCATCCGGTTTTCTCTGCCTTTTTTTCAAACTTTAAAATCGTAGTAGTAAATTTTATCATGATCGGAGCACTGAAAAATTTCAACGAAGATAATTAGCTTCTTAAAATTCTGCTAACCTTTCCAACTCTTTAGCATTTCAGTAAATTGCCACGCCCATTCAACCTTATGCATAATGTTTACCTCTCTTAAAGATTACTTTATTGGCGATTATCTGGCTAACGAAGACGATTTATTAAAGCAAGCCAGTATAAAACTGGTTTATCATATTACTATGGTAACATTGCTTTCTCTTCTCATCTTCTCCATCGTTTACATCAGTAATGGGTTCTACTCACAATTACTAAAAAGCTCCATTGTTTTTACCTTGTTTGCCTCAGCACTTTTTTACATCCGCATAAGGCACTCGATTGTATTTGTATGCCACGCGCTTATTGTTATCTCGCTAACAAACAATATCGTTAATCTTTATCTCTTCGATGAATTCAATTTCTTTATTGCCCTCAC
>CAYNKN010000475.1:0-2530 GCA_964397805.1 uncultured Chryseolinea sp.
ATGGCATATGTACTTTGTTGTGAGCAGTTGGACTTTTGAAGTATAATCTATTTTAATTTTATTGCTTCAATGGTCTTTGTCAAATATTTAGGTAAGCCTTTGTCATTATATGAAGAATACGAATAGTTCTTACTGATTTCATCTTTTTTAGCTTCCCATCCATAATTTGATATAAGTTCTAGAGCTTCATCAGAGGAAATTTTAACTTTGTTAAATCTATGTTGAACCTTTGTGAATTCCCAATCACCTACTATTCCTCTTGTAATTGGACAAATGTCAATTGTTGTTCCATTGTATCTTAAAACTGACACATATATTATAACTCCTTCTGAATTTGGTTTCTCTGAATTTAAATCAAAAGACACTCCAATCAATTGTGTCTCTGTTATTTCTCTGTTATTTGAGTAAGAGTGATTTGAAATTTTCTCAGCAAACTCTGTTTTGGTAATTGGCGTAGGTACTAAAGTCGATGAAATTATAGAGTTTGTACTTTCTATACTTTTAGTATTTGAAGAAGAGTAGTTAGATGTCTTAGTAGTTGCAGAGCCACTAGTTGTCCTTGTGTGAGGTCTAACATATGTTCCGTCCTTTCGATAGTAACCTTTTACATTAGTCCTTTTTTGTGCTTCTGCTTGAACAGTTAGAATAATCAATAGAATGAGAGGTAGTAATTTTTTCATGGTTCTTAAGTTTAATTACAAATCAAAGGTTGTTTTAATGACCTAGTTCTCAATCACAATTGTCCATACATTTAAGCCGTCACTTTCAACGGAGCTTGGCCAATTGCCCACAACTCCAATATATCCCCACACACCAAATTTTACATTACAAAAACGTTCTACCAAAATAGCAATTTTATAATCACTAAACCCATCTCATGTGAACAATATTATGAGTTCTCTTTCGCCCTTTTGCTGCTACCAAGAAACCAACTGAAAGTCGGATGTATAATCTTAACAAGCTACCCATTGCCAAAATAAAATATAAAAGTTTGCAAACGCTTACAATCGATTATACCTGTTTGAAATTGGAATAACCAACTTCCCTTAAGCTACTATTGATTATCTAATAGTCAGGCCTATGTCTTCCTCCATTTCACTCCAACCTTTACTGCATAAAAATAATTTGTGTGTTGCCATTCGTGGTGTAAAACCATACAGCCCTGCAGAAAAAGCTATCCGAAGTTTTCCCGGTAGGTGCTACAGCCAAACTCATACATGTTGGTACATACCCTTTACTCCAGAATCGCTGGTAAAACTTCAGCACACGCTGTCGGTTTTGGGTACTGTTACATTAGCGGATAACCCAACCCAAAAACTTCAGACTTCAGTGTTTATTCCGCAACCTCCAGCGGTAGCGGTACCTGAGCGTTATCGCGAAACATTAGTGACCATGCGTTATAGTGAAGCCACACGGGAAAATTATCTTTCGCAGTTTAAAGCCTTTTTACTGTTCATTCAACCCAAAGGCATAAGCGAGTTTGATGATCGTGATATACATCGGTATATGGTTTACCTTGTAGAGAATCGAAACGTTTCACTTTCTACACAAAACCAGGCTATCAATTCTATTAAATTCTATTTGGAACATGTACTGCAGGGCGAACGAAAAGTGTATCATGTAGATCGCCCGCGAAAAGATTGGAAGCTCCCTACCGTGTTAAGCGAACCCGAATTACAAGCATTGTTTTATCATACGCGCAACGTAAAACATCGATGTATTCTCTTTCTAATTTATAGTGCAGGTCTCCGCATTAGTGAACTACTCAATCTAAAAAAAATAGATATTGATCCGCAACGTGGTGTAATCTACATTCGCTCAGGCAAGGGAGCCAAAGACCGAATTACACTTCTATCAAAAATTGCCTATGAATACTTGTCGTACTACTTGTCACTTTATACACCACAGTATTTTTTATTTGAAGGTCCCAGCGGAGCAGCATATAGTAGTCGGAGTATTAATCATGTTATAAAGCGAAGTGCGCATATAGCTGGCATTAAAAAACGTGTAAGTGCACATACCCTTCGGCATAGCTTTGCCACACATTTGTTAGAGCGTGGAACTGACTTACGTTACATACAAAGTTTGTTGGGGCACGAAAGCTCCAAGACTACAGAACGCTATGCGCACGTAACCAAAAAAGGTTTTGAAAAACTAATTAGTCCGTTAGACAACCTGGCTCACGGCTTCTTGCTGGAGAATAAAAAATCTCATCAGCCTATTAACGAGTAACTATGCTGCTATACATATTGCTATTTTTTTGATTAAAGCACCTCGTAAAAAGTTTACTCGTTATTCGCAAACTAACAAGTTTTTAGTAGTATTGAAGTGTTCACTTTTTTAAGGCAACATCCATTTACAGAGTAGCTATTAGTAAACTAACCCGTTAGAAACATGAAAACGCTATTGACTATTATTTTCGCTTACACACCTTTCTTTCTTTTCGCACAACTCGGCACTAATTTTCACCAATCGAAATATTCTTTCATTGGTATCAATTATGAATTTGCTGATCGCTTTAGGCCAGAAG
>CAYNKN010000476.1:0-2527 GCA_964397805.1 uncultured Chryseolinea sp.
TTAGCGGCTGCACAAAGCATCCAGAGTTTTTATTATCTTCATGACTATGAAGATAACTACATCCAGTCTACTAATTCTGTGTGTTATTGCCCTGCAAACTACAGCACAACAACTCAAGCCAGGTTTTAACAAAGCAGAATACATGAACTTACTGAAAGCCTCGGCCAGGTTTGGTGATTCCACCTACTTTTCAACCATACCGGAACCCGATGATGCTACCTTTGTTTATCGCTCAAAAATTATGGGCTTGGATAATCAGTGGGATTTATGGTTACGAAACGATCGGGTAGCCATTATCAGCATACGCGGCACAACTCAAAATCCAGCTAGTTGGTTAGCCAATTTTTATGCAGCGATGGTTCCCGCACAAGGTGAATTACAACTTAATGAAACTGAAAAATTTACCTATGCACTATCATCGCACCCACGTGCTGCTGTACATATTGGTTGGCTAGTAAGTACTGCCTTTTTAGCTAAAGACATATTGCCCAAAATAGATTCATGTTACCAATCTGGTATAACCGATGTAGTAATTATGGGACACAGCCAAGGAGGCGCAATTGCCTACTTACTTACAGCACATTTACATTCATTACAACAGCAGCAAAAACTACCATCGACTATTCGATTCAAAACTTATTGCAGTGCAGCACCCAAACCGGGTAACTTATACTTTGCCTATTCATACGAAGCCATGACGCAGCAAGGATGGGCATATAATGTAGTGAATAGTGCTGATTGGGTTCCTGAAGTGCCGATGTCAATTCAAACCACCAATGATTTTAACAAAACGAATCCATTTATTCATGCGCGTGCTTCTATCAAGCAGCAAAAATTTCCTAAAAATATAGCCTTGAAAAAAGTGTATAACAACTTAGATAAACCAACACGCAGAGCGCAACGAAACTATCAAAAGTATCTGG
The DNA here is from genome assembly GCA_964397805.1 of uncultured Chryseolinea sp. Taxonomy (GTDB): domain Bacteria; phylum Bacteroidota; class Bacteroidia; order Cytophagales; family Cyclobacteriaceae; genus Chryseolinea. The sequence continues at coordinate 924 of CAYNKN010000476.1, forward strand.
GTAATTTAGCGTCAAAGTTAGTAACGAAAAATATTCCCGGTTATGTACAACCTGCCTACTATGAAAGTAATCATTACGTGCGCACTGGCCATACGGTTATACTATTAGCAGACGAACCCTACTTCGAAAAGTATCCCGATGATACCGATAAAATTTTCACTCATCATTTTCATACTCCCTATTTAGCACTAACCGATAAATTGGTGTATGAAGAAAATACGCCCGCTAATACTAAATTAATTAGTGGCCAATGGTTACTCAACTACATTACCGGAAAACGAATTGCTTTTGATGGTTTGTATCCCGAAAAAAGGCCAACACTCAAAATCGATGAGGCAACGAACACGCTCAGTGGTAATACCAGTTGTAATCAGTTTACTGTTAAATTTTCTATGGCCGGATCATCCCTTCTTATTCCACCATCAATGGCCATGACAAAAATGTTTTGTCCCGGTGAAGGTGAGCAGGTCTTTATTCATATACTCCAAAAAATAAACAGGTACAACCTTACACAAGATGGGCAGCTTGAATTATTACAAGATGATATGGTAATGATGCGCTTTGAAAAAGTAAATCCGTGAGTTTATTTGTTGAGATTAAAAGTAACCGCAATACTTATTGATAAAATAATGACAACATCTATTGATATGAAACAGTACACCCTCCTTGCGCTTCGTATTATTATGGGTGTGATTTTTATTACTCATGGAGCAGCGAGGTTATATTATGCATCCATTCCAAACTTTGGAGAATTTTTACGTACTAAAGGATTACCCATTGGACTGGCACTGGCATATTCCATAACGATTTTAGAAATTGTAAGTGGATTGTTACTGGCGGTTGGTTTTAAGATAAAGTACTGTATACTTTTTCATGCCCTAATTATTTTGGGAGGTATAGTTCTTGTACACCTGCAACAAGGCTGGTTTGTGGTAGGGCATGGAAGTGGTGGCGTTGAATATAGTGTGCTAATTTTAGCTGTTCTTGCAGTTTTGTATCAACAGGCAAAAACAAAATAGATTAAAGGCCATGAAAATTTGTGCAGCTCAAATCATACCAGTAGTTGGTAAGCTTGCGCAAGCTATCGAAAAACATGTGCAGTTCATTGAACTAGCCTGTAGGCAATCTGTAGACTTAATTGTTTTTCCAGAACTTTCCTTAACAGGATATGAACCCAAGCTAGCGCATGAGTTAGTTATTACATCAACAGATTTGCGATTAGCAATATTTCAACAGCTGAGTAATACGCATACAATTACTATTGGTATTGGCGCTCCTACTCCAGCGTATCATAATCAAGTACAGATCAGCATGATTATTTTTCAACCGAATCAATCTACCCAGGTATACACCAAACAACTATTACATGCGGATGAACTACCTTATTTTATACCGGGAAATAATCAGCTAATCTTCCATATTGGTAATCAAAAAATTGCTCCCTCCATTTGTTATGAATCGCTTCAACCTGAGCACGCAGAACATACTCATCAGCAAGGTGCCACAATGTATCTGGCGAGTGTAGCTAAATCGGCTAACGGTGTAGCAAAAGGACTTATCCATTACCCTACAATAGCAACGCGCTATTCGATGACTGTTCTTAT
>CAYNKN010000477.1:0-2513 GCA_964397805.1 uncultured Chryseolinea sp.
TTAGCGTGGTTTCCGATAGGGTTAGTTGCCTTTCAATCGGCTAGCACAGCAACTGTATTTATTATTGTTATTACTTCGCTTTGGCCTACGCTCATCAACACATCGTTTGGAGTAGCCTCTATACCCAATGACCATAAAAATGTAGCGCGTGCATTTGGCTTTTCGCGATGGAAGTACCTCACGAAAATATTAATTCCCTATAGCCTGCCCCACATCATTACCGGGTTGCGCCTTAGTATTAGTGTAGCGTGGTTAGTTATTGTTGCTGGAGAAATGCTTTCGGGTGGAACAGGAATTGGCTTTTTTGTTTGGGATAGTTGGAATGCCCTAAGCCTCGAACGAGTTATCGCTGCCATTCTCATCATTGGCTTCATGGGATTAATCCTCGATCGTTGCTTTGCATTTTTAGAAAAAAAAGTATCCTATCATACTGTGTAACAACGTATGGTCTATACAAAAAATTTATTGACACCAAACTAGTCTAACACATGAGTTACCTAACAATCGAAAATATGGAGATCGCTTTTCCTGCGGGAAAAGGAAAATTCGTAGCCGTAAAGAATATTAATCTCAATATTGAAAAAGGACAAATCGTATGCATCATTGGTCATTCGGGTTGCGGGAAATCAACCATTCTAAATGCCATTGCAGGTATGACAAATCCATCGAATGGAAGTGTGATATTAAATGGTAAAGAGATTAAATCACCCGGCCCCGACCGAGGAATTGTGTTTCAAAATTACTCCTTACTACCGTGGCTTACCGTGTATCAAAATATTTTTCAGGCAGTAGATGCTGCACTAAAAGAAAAATCAAAACTCGAAAAACATAATCTGACAGAAAAATATTTACGAATGGTTAACCTGTGGGAACATCGCGAAAAACATCCTCACGCATTATCAGGCGGAATGAAACAACGCGTAGCTATTGCTCGGGCATTTGCCATCGATCCGGAAGTATTGCTATTGGATGAACCTTTTGGCGCATTAGATGCTCTGACCAAAGCTTCGTTACACATTGAATTATTAAAACTCTGGAATCTTACGCAGCGGAGTAAAACAATTATTATGGTTACACACGACATTGAAGAAGCCATCTTTCTGGCCGATCGCATTGTGGTCATGAATAACGGACCAGCAGCCACCATTCGCGAAATTGAAGAAGTTGAATTACCCCGACCACGAAATAAAAAAATTACGGTTAACCTCCCGGCATACCAAGTAACACGCGATCGTCTTCTTCATTTACTGATGGAAAAAGTTTCCATTGATGAACATGATTTCTATCAAGAGGAGAAAGCAGCATAAACCTGTGAATAGCTATCATGCACGTATAGCTATACATCGGTAACCGCTAAACAACTAGCATGTGGTAAATCAAAACAACGACAGTGTTAAAACAACATGCTCCTATTGCGGAGTAGGATGTGGCATGATTGTTAAAAAAGATAAACAAAATCATTTCACACTAGAAGGCGATAAAGATCATCCGGTAAATAAAGGAATGCTGTGTTCGAAGGGCATGAACTTACATTATGCACTTCAAGATATAAGCGATCGGTTACGCTATCCGGAAATGCGCTGGAGTAAAAATCATCCACACGAACGTGTTGATTGGGATACCGCTATGGAACGTGCAGCCGCTGTGTTTACATCCATGATAAAAACCTATGGTGCCGATTCAGTAGGCTTTTATGTATCCGGGCAATGTCTTACCGAAGAATACTATATAGCCAATAAGCTGGTAAAAGGATTTTTAGGAACGAATAATATTGATACCAACTCACGACTATGTATGAGTAGTGCAGTAGCCGCCTACACCAACATGTTGGGCGAAGATATTGTACCGGTATCTTATGAAGACATTGAGTTAGCCGATTGCTTTTTAATTGCTGGTGCTAATCCGGCTTGGTGTCATCCAATTTTGTTTAGGCGAATTGAAGCACACAAGCAAAACAATCCAGAAGTAAAACTGATTATTGTTGATCCACGTAAAACGCAGAGCTGCGCGCAAGCCGATTTACATTTGCAACTTGTGCCAGGCACCGATATCTATTTATACAATGCTATTGCGCGTGTGTTGTTAGAGCGAGGCGATATCGATTATACATTCATTTCAACACATACAGAAGAATTTGAAAAATACCGCGATAGTATACTGGCTGTATCGGTAGAAGATGCTGCACAAATTTGTGATGTACCCGTTGATGCCATTCAATTGGCAGCAACCTACATAGCTGAGGCCAAAGGATTTCTTACGCTCTGGGCAATGGGCTTAAATCAAAGTGTTATTGGTGTACAAAAGAATTTTGCACTGATTAGTCTTAACCTAATTACCGGACATATTGGGAAACCCGGATCGGGTCCTTTCTCGCTTACTGGCCAACCCAACGCTATGGGTGGACGCGAAGTTGGTGGGTTGGCCACCTTGTTGGCAGCACATCGCAGTATAGCCAATCCGTTACATCGTGAGCAGGTGGCAACATACTGGGGAGTTAAACAACTATCGGATAA
>CAYNKN010000478.1:0-2506 GCA_964397805.1 uncultured Chryseolinea sp.
ACACTGTTTAACTCCAAGTAAAACCTTCACACAGAATACGATTCTCTTCCATAAGTTTACGGATGTTGGAATAGCAACTGGCCGTATTATATGTAGCGGAGAGAGCTTCTAACAGGGCTTGCTGATTACCCCGAGCGATATGGAAGTAAGTGTAAAGAAACTCAATTCCTGGCGATGGAATTTTAACCATGTACTCATATTCACGATTGCCCCAATATTCTTCAACACGTTTACCCCTGTCGTAGCCATCTATTACCAGTAAATCATTTTCAAAATACGCTTCAATGGTAATGCGTATATCTTCATCTTTGCGTTGGTAAAGAATAACAGATTTCATCGGGGTCTGGAATGATGCAATGATTTTGTTATCAGTATGTTGTTCAAGTGAATCTATGCGAAAAAACTTAGTAAATAAAGTAGGGCTTCGGAAAAAATTCAGGGCGGTATTTACCCGCTTTGGTAAAAAGGTAAATATCAAAGGGTACAGCGAGACCACTATTTTACTAACTGCTATTACTGAAGTGGATACTAATACGCGTGTTACAGATCATCACTGGTTTTCGTACACCAAAGGATTTGAAAAGGTTACGTTAAAAGAAGGATCGGTTATTGAGTTTGATGCGCGTGTTAAACCATACACCAAAGGATATGTGAATAGAAAACTGGGAATTAACAATACCTCATCAGACTATAAGCTGAGTCACCCCACCCATATTAAAGTGGTGGATACAGAAAAATAGTTTTCTCCAGCGATAATCTTTCGTCTTCTTAGTCAACAACCCATTAAGCTACTGCCATCTTTTGTTAAAGATATTTTTTGTTCTGCTAAAAACTATAATCGTAGTTTTATCACTTGAGCCTAGGGTGTAAAAGCAAAAATGAATTCTAACAAAAAGGCTATTTTTGCACTTGCATGAAGAAAATAATTGAATCCAGAAAATTACTGGGTGTTGAGAAAAACACAGAATTAAAAGAATTAAAGTCGATTTACCGGAATTTTATGAAGGATTGGCATCCGGATAAATTCCAAGATAATGAAGCGTTAAAGCTTGAAGCCGAAGAGAAAAGCAAGGCCTTTATTGAGGCGTATCATTTGTTGGTAAGTGTAGCTCCAGAAACCCACGCCCAGCACCTTGAACAATATACAGAAGTGATTACCGCTTCTAAAATGGTAGACTTTCAATACAAATCACAAACGTTGTTAGTGAACTTTGCAGATGGCAGTAGCTATGAATATTTTGGTATCCCGAAAAACATCTATACCAAATTAATCAATGCCGATACACCCGACCGCTTTGCGCGTAGACACATCTACCATGCTTATGTTTACCGTAAAGTAAATAAGGCATTGGAGGTATAATAACATTATAGTGATTACCTATTTCAGAATCGCATTAATACGATTCAACTCGTCTGTTGTAAATGAATAATTTTCCAGACACTTAATTGAATCTAAAACTTGTTCGGGCTTACTTACACCAATCAATACTGAAGTAATTCGCTTGTCTTTTAAAATCCAGGCAAGTGCCATTTGAGCGAGGTTTTGTCCGCGTGCCTCGGCTAATTCATTTAAGCGCCTCACTTTACTAATCTTTTCTTCAGACACCTGATCTTCGTCAATCGCACCATTACCTCGATGACTGGCCGCTCTGGAGCCTCGTGGGATTCCTGTTAAATACTTGTTTGTTAAAAGTCCTTGGGCTAACGGAGAAAAGGGAATACACCCTACTCCTGTTTGTTCTAACACATCAAGCAATCCATCCTCAACCCAACGATCAAACATCGAATACTTCGGTTGATGAATTAAACACGGTGTACCCAGTTGTTTTAAGATGGCGATTGCTCGGCTGGCTTCTTCAGGCTTGTAACTAGAGATGCCAACATACAATGCCTTTCCCTGACGCACAAGTAAATCTAATGCCGACATTGTTTCTTCCAGTGGTGTTTCCGGATCCGGACGATGATGATAGAATATATCAACATACTCAAGCCCCATTCTTTTTAGACTCTGGTCTAAGCTTGATACTAAGTATTTCTTGGAACCCCAATCACCATACGGGCCAGGCCACATCCCCCAGCCTGCTTTTGTAGAAATGACAAGCTCATCGCGATAGCGAACAAAATCCTCGTTAAATATTTTACCAAAATTCTCTTCTGCGGAACCTGCTGGTGGGCCGTAGTTATTTGCTAAATCAAAATGAGTTATACCATGATCAAATGCTAATCGCAAAATATTACGCGCATTTTCTAAAACATCAATATGCCCAAAGTTATGCCATAGCCCTAAGGAGATTGCCGGTAACTTTAATCCACTGTTTCCGCATCTGCGATATTCCATTTTTTGGTAGCGGAGATCATTTGGTGTATAGTGCATGCTGTTTTGTTTACGCGTTGTAAATTATAAAATAAATAACCACGACTTTATGCCTTTAACAGAATAAACAATCTGAAAACTCTCCATAACAGAAATAATTCCTTGAGAATTTTAGTCAAAAAAAAAGAGACT
>CAYNKN010000479.1:0-2504 GCA_964397805.1 uncultured Chryseolinea sp.
TATCAATTGCGACTTACCTTCTACAACAGGCGTAAATAACGTAGGTATAGCAATGGAAGCACGTAAGGCTTTAAATAAACTACCCGCTTTATAATGTACTTCGTGCTTACTGGTTATATCGGTGGCAACAGCCGTAAAAGGAATAGAGAATTTTTCTATCTGATGCTCACCGATAAATTCTTCAATGGCTTTAAAAACGCGTTCGCCTTTTACAAACCCTTGAGCTGAAAATGTAAAATCAAGCAATCGAAAAACATCCATGCGGTTAAGCTTAATTAGCCAGTGCTTATAATCGTCTAGATAACCGGCACAATAAATACCCCCTACAACGGCACCCATAGAGCAACCTACTACCTCTACAATCGTATATCCCTGCGCTTGTAACTCTTCAATCACGCCAATATGTGCCATACCTCTGGCACCACCACTACCTAACACTAAACGTACAGTCTTCATAACGAAATTAAATGACTACGCAAGATAGTGAGTTAAGCAACCACTTCGAAACATATAAATTCACCAGACCAATTCAGCAAACTCTTGCTTGCGAATGAAAAATTAATTGGGTAATTGAAGTTCGCTTAGGCGAATGGTTTTAGTAATCCGTTTTGTGGAAGTAACATCATAAATGTCAATTTCAATTTCAGGATCTGTTTCGTGCCAGTGGATGGTTAATAAACCAAAATTGTTTTCCATGATTGGTCCTTCAATGCGATTATCATTGGGAGTAGCAAAATCCCATGTAGAAGTAATACCACTGGAGGTTATATCATAAATAGGATAAAGTGACGGATACTCCAATTTTGATATTTCAGCGTAATGCACATCACCCGAAATAAATAGAACACCGTTGGCATTGGTTTTTTTAATCAACTCTAGAAATCTTTTTTGTTCGTGTGGAAAATTTGCCCAAGCCTCGTATCCGTTATGCGTAATACCAAATTGCGTACTCGAAGCAATGATTCGAACGTCAGCCGGAACACGCAGTTGCTCTTCTAACCAAGCCCATTGTTGCTCGCCCAATAAAGTAGAATCAGACGAAATATAAGGAGCGTAATCAAGCTCATACGCATACCCTTCTTCACCTTTTCTATTACCATTATATGGAAGTAACTTATCACGAAATGTTCTGGTGTCAGGAAAAATAAGTTGAATTCGTTTACGCTCATCACCCATTAATTTTGCATAATAAATTCCTTCATGCTGTAGTATGGACGAATCAGGAATGCCAAAAAAATCCAGAAATATTTCTTTCGATTCTGCTTTAAACGGATAGTGTCTACCCGAGTCATTCCATCCGTAATCGTGATCATCCCACGTGGCCAATATCGGAGTAGTTGCTTTCAATTTTTTAAACTCTGGTTTAGCTGCCAATATTGTATAGTTTTTACGTAAGGTGTCCATTCTATATGTATCACTATAAATATTGTCGCCCAAATAAATAAACAGATCTGGTTTAGCTAATACCACCTGCTCCAAAATAGGTTGTGGATCATGTTGATAGGCACACGATCCAAATGCAATTCGTTGAACACTGGGAGCGTCTGTTGCGGTAGCGACTTCTCTTTTAGTTGAACACGCTGAAAACATGATCAGTATGCCCATACACCAACTTAATTTTATCATAACCTTTTCCATTAAATCTTACGAGTTTATACTTTCGAAATTCAATACACTTCATGAGTCTCTACAGGCACATACTATTTGGTGATGTCCAAATAATCGCGCAAACGTCCTACGGTATCGTACATTTTAAAGTTTAGCACATTATCATGAACTGTAATCATAAAATAATGATGACCACGATAAGTCTTAGCACTAAACCATGCACGTGAAGGTGCAAAGTCTTCCAGGTTACCGCCACCACCACCACCTTGCAGATAAATTACTCCATTTCGCTTATCAACACGATTCTCTTTAATAGGTAATGTTCGTTGGTAGGTGTGCAAGTGACCAAAGAATACCACATCGACATGGTATTTTTCATAGAGTGGTACAATCTTTCGAATGGCCAAATCGCCCCAATCATTTTTACCTTTCCAAGAATTACCATAATCATCTTCGTCAGCAGAATAAGGTGAATGATGATGTGCCACGAATTTCCATTGTGCGGTAGAGTTCTTTAATTTATTTTCAAGCCATGTGTATTGTTTTCCACCGGGGGAAAATTCGTGAGGTTGATTACTATCTAAAATAAAAAACTCTGCATTGCCATATGTGAAAGAATAATATCCTTCAGGTTCTGGAAGTACATGATATTGTTTATACCAATACAAGTCGTCTTCACCATTACCCGCAACAGGAAATACAGGAATGCGCGATGCTAGCTGCGTTATTCCTTGAAAATATTCAAAATTCCATTCAAACTTATGCGGCTCTTTACCACCATCTGTTAGATCGCCCACAAGTAATAAAAAATTCGGACGTTCGTCCCATATCAATTTACTTACCCGGTCATTAACATGCGGTCTTGCTTCCGTATCACCTACTACTGCAAAAGCATA
>CAYNKN010000480.1:0-2501 GCA_964397805.1 uncultured Chryseolinea sp.
GAATTAATACAGTATTTAAATTCTTTAAAATACAGGTATACCCACGTTAATGCCGAAGGACCACAAGGCCATGAGAATCTGGTGTTCACTGTGTTGGAGCGAGATAATTTAGAAGATGTATTGCTCAAACTCAAAACCATTCTACCTTCTGCTTTCTATACGGTTGAAAAAGTTAACAGAGCTGCGGAGAGCGGTACGGTGGTAGAAGAAACAACTCGATGGAGCATTGCATCATGGTTACGCAGTGTGCGTAGAGAGTGAAATCAACCCGTTGAAAGAAAAAGGTTATAACGCTGTATTACATTTAATAATTTAGAGTTTCAATTGAACAACTAATTCCAAAAAAATGAAGACCAAACTAATCTGTTTTATTTTCCTATTCTTTGCCTGCGCTGCATTTACAACACCTGTTAATGAAGTAAAACTTGAATATATATTTAAAGTTGGCGATGCCTACACTTGGACACAGCTCACCAAACAAACCATAAAGCAGTCCATAATGGGTATGGAACAAAACGCAGAGACCGAGTATGCCGGAGAGATAACGTTTAAAGTTGTTGCGTTAACAGCAACAGGTGCTAAGTTGGAAGCAACATTTATTAAATTAAAAAACGGATCAAAATCGGCTGCTGGCGAAATGGTTATGGACAGCGAAGGGGCTGAGGATAATATGCAGAACAAATTGTTTAAGTCTCTAATGAACAAACCCTTTTATATTTTGATGAGTAAGCGTGGTGTTATTGAGCGTGTTGAAGAAATTGAAAACTTATGGACTGATTTGGGGAGTCTCGGTTTAGATGAAGCAGCAGCACAGAGCATGAAGCAATCTATGGATCAGGTGCTTGGAAAAGACGCGTTAAAGGGAAGTTTTGAGCAAGCATTTATTGCTTATCCAGATAAGAAAGTAAAGCAAGGCGAAACGTGGTCTTCAACAACCAATGCTCCGATGAGTTTCCCAATACAAACAGAAAATACCTGGAACTTAGCTTCTTTATCAGGGGCAACAGCAAAAATAAATGCGGATGGGATCTTCACAACAACTGATAAGGAAAAGACAATGAATTTACCCGGTGGAATGAAAGCTAAAACAGACTTAAGTGGAAAGCAATTAATGAAATCAAATGTTGATGTGAAAACTGGCTGGCCAACTACACTCGATGTTATTTCAGAATTAAAAGGAACGATGACACTCCTGGCTGGTGGTATGATACCGGAAGACATGACTATACCGATGGAAATACTGAGTGAATCAACTTACAAAATTGTAAAGAAGTAGTCTAGTCTATTATTTCTTAACGTCAAGAGGCTGCTTAACAAAGCAGCCTCTTTTTTTATTATATGAAGTCCTTAATTTAGGCTCTTCCGTTAGTCAGTTTAGATTTAAACTTCTGAAGTTGCATACGCAATGCATCTGCGGCTAAATCAGTAGCCGCTTCAAACGACCTAGCTTTCTCTGTTGCAAAAAGCTGATCACCCGGTACACGTAGTTTTATTTCTACTGTTTTGTTATCAACGCCTTCATTGTTGAGTCGCAAAAAAACTTCACCATCTACCATACGATCATAGAAGGTGTCTAGTTTATTAAGTTTCTTTTGGATGAAATCAATAAGCTTGCGGTCAGCATCAAAATGAATAGAATGCACTTGTAACTTCATAGCGTTAAATAGTTAAGTTGAACAATAAAAAGTGAGGACTTTATCGCCTCCATAAAAAGTAGTGTTACATCATATATCTATAAGTTAAAATTTGTACGTGGTTGTTAAGCTTTTGGATGAGCCTGATCAAATACCTTCTTAAGCTTTTCCATGGAGTTGTGTGTATACACTTGCGTTGCGGCAAGGCTACTGTGACCCAATAAATCTTTTACGGCATTTATCTCGGCACCTTTGTTAAGTAAGTGAGTGGCATAGGTATGACGCAGTACATGCGGACTCTTTTTTTCAGATGTTGTAAAGGCTGATAAATATTTTTTTACTCTTCGATTGATCATCATCGGATAGCAAGGTTCTCCTTTATGGGTAACGAAAAACAGACCGTGATCTAATAAAGGTGTAGACATTTTCTTTTTTTCGCGATAGGTATTAATACTTGTAACGATACTTTGTGGGAAGGGGATTACTCTTTCCTTATTTCTTTTTCCTAAAACCTTAATGGTTCGTGCCCTTAAGTCAATTTGGTTTTCGGCCAGCGTAATGAGCTCCGTAAGCCGGATGCCTGTTGCATAAAATAATTCCAGTATAAGCTTATCGCGATAGCCCTCCAGCGAATCTTCAAAAGTGATTGTATCGAGCAGTGTAATCATATCACTTTCTTTAACAAATGCAGGTAACTTCTTTTTGGTTTTTAATACGCGGATTTTAGTCATGGGATCTTTTGCGATGAGCTCTTGGCGCAAAAGGAATTTATAAAAAGTACGGAGGCAGGCTATTTTACGATTGATGGATACGGCCTCAACCTGCTCTTCAGCGCGTTGAATAATCCAGGCACGTATAACGCCATAA